>JBATNZ010000049.1:0-47819 GCA_049290615.1 Candidatus Contendibacter sp. | reverse complement strand
GCTGGGCGCCGTGGCCCTGACCGGGCTGGCGCTGGGTACGCCGTGGCCGATGCTGGAGGTGTTGCCGACCTGTTGGCTGCCGCTGTGGCTGCTGGCCCTGGTTTGGCGCGCCACGGTGTCGCTGTCCAGGACCCTCCAGGCGGCGGCGCTGCTGGGTCTGCTGGGCGTGGCGGGCTTCTACCTGGCGCTGGGCGATCCGGCGATCTGGTGGAGCGGCGTGCTCGGCCAATGGGAACGGGAGCTGGTGGCGCTGGCGGCGCAAAGTCAGCCGGCGGACCGGGCCACGCTCGATCAACTGCTGGCGCTGCTGAAGGAATGGGCGCCGTATCTACCGGGCCAGGCGACCGGCGCGGTGCTGCTGTTCGTGCTGGCGGGCCTGCTGCTCGGCCGCTGGTGGCAGGCGCTGCTCTTCAATCCCGGCGGCTTCCAGCCCGAGTTTCACCAGTTGCGGCTGGGCCGGCCCTTGGCGACGCTGACGCTGACGCTGTTCGGCGCGGCGCTGCTGTCCGGTTGGCCGCCGCTCACCAACGCGGCGCTGGTGCTGGGCCTGTCGTACACCGTGCAGGGCATCGCTCTGGCGCATGCCGTGACGTTCGAGCGGCGACTGTCGCCAGCCTGGCTGTTGCTGTTTTATCTGTTGCTGCTGGTCCCCCCGCTATCGCAACTGGTGATGGCGCTGGGTGTCGCCGACGCCTGGGCCGATTTCCGCACCCGCGTCCGGCCACGTCTGGACCAGCGCTGAACCGCATTCACGTATCGAATCGAACCCTGGAGCATCCGACAATGGAAATCATCCTGCTGGAAAAAATCGTCAACCTGGGCGCCCTGGGCGACCGGGTCAAGGTCAAGCCGGGCTATGCCCGCAACTTTTTGATTCCCAAGGGCAAGGCCACCGAGGCGACCACAGCCAACCTGACCCGCTTCGAGGCCCGCCGCGCCGAACTGGAACGGATCGCCGCCGAGGCCCTGGCCAAGGCCAAGGCCCGCGCCGAACAACTGGCCGAACTGATCGTGACCCTGTCGGTGAAGACGGGCAGCGAGGGCCGGCTGTTTGGCTCGGTGGGTTCCGCCGATATCGCCAACGCGGTGTCCGCCGCCGGCATCGAATTGCAGAAGCAGGAAGTGCGGCTGCCGACCGGATCGATTCGCCAGATTGGCGAATACGATGTGGACCTGCATCTACACGGCGAGGTCAAGACCCAGATTCGGGTCAACGTCATCGCCGAGGCCTGAGCCACGATCCCCACACCCATGGCGGAGTGGGCTACACTGGAATGACCCCGCGCACGCTCCTCCTGACCCCCAGTGGGAGGAAGTGGGCGCGGGAGTAGCCACCCCGCCGGGCACTCGTCCCTTCGCGGGAGTTTCGTGGCCGTACCGCTGGTTCCTCCCGGTGGGCGGCGGATCGCCGGTTTGGTTCCGAGAGTTCCGTCATGCAGCCCGTTTCCCCGTTTCCCAATCGTAAGGATGCCGCCACCGAAGCGTTGCGGGCTCCGCCGCACTCGCTCGAGGCCGAGCAGTCGGTGCTGGGCGGTCTGATGCTGGACAACGCCACCTGGGATCAGGTGGCGGACCGGCTGGACGAGAGCGACTTCTATCGCAACGATCACCGGTTGATCTTCCGCGCCATCCGCCGGCTGGCGGAAAATAGCAAGCCCTTCGATCTGCTCACCTTGGCGGAGTGGCTGGAAGACAACAATCAGTTGGAGGAGGCGGGCGGCTTCGCCTATCTGGGGGTGATGGCGCGGGATACGCCCAGCGCCGCCAACGTCCGCGCCTATGCCGATATCATCCGCGAGCGGGCGATCCGCCGCGAACTGATCCGCACCAGCACCGAAATCGCCGACAGCGCCTACGATCCCCGGGGCCGCGACAGTAAAACCCTGCTGGACGATGCCGAGAAGCGGGTGTTCGCCATTGCCGAGCGGGGATTCCGCGCCCGGCAGGGCTTCACCAGCATCAAGGATTTGCTGGCGCGCACGGTGGAGCGGATCGACATCCTGTTCCAGCGCGACAATCCCATCACCGGCATTCCCACTGGCTGGCAGGATTTCGATGAGATGACCGCTGGCCTGCAACGCGGCGACTTGATCGTGATCGCCGGCCGGCCGTCGATGGGCAAAACCGCGCTGGCGATGAATATCGTCGAATTCGCGGCGATTCAGGTGAAATGTCCGGTGGCGGTGTTCAGCATGGAAATGCCGGGCGAGAGCCTGATCATGCGGCTGGTGTCCTCGCTGGGACGGATCGATCAGCACAAGGTGCGCACCGGCCGGCTGGAAGAGGAGGACTGGCCGCGACTGACCTCGGCGGTGACCATCCTGTCCCAAGCGCGGCTGTTCATCGACGACAGCTCCAACCTCAGTCCGAACGAGTTGCGGGCGCGGGCGCGGCGCCTGCACCGGCAGGAGGGGCAACTGGGGCTGATCGTGGTGGATTATCTTCAGTTGATGCAGGTGCCAGGCACCAACGAAACCCGCGCCACCGAGGTGTCGGAGATTTCCCGCTCGCTCAAGGCGCTGGCCAAGGAACTGTCGGTGCCGGTGCTGGCGCTGTCGCAGCTCAACCGTACCCTGGAACAGCGCGGCGACAAGCGGCCGATCATGTCGGATTTGCGCGAATCGGGCGCTATCGAACAGGATGCTGATTTAATTTGTTTTATTTACCGAGACGAGGTCTACAATCCCGACAGCCCCGACAAGGGCAAGGCCGAAATCATCATCGGCAAGCAGCGTAACGGTCCCATCGGGATGATTCCGCTTACCTTCAGGGGGCAGTACACCCGCTTCGAGAGTTACGCCCCCGAACTTCAATCGACAGGTTCCGGCTATGAGTCGAGCAACAGCGGCGCGTCTCGATCTGGGGGCGCTGGTTCACAATCTCCGGCGGGCGCGGGCGGCCGCCCCGGGCCGGCGGGTGGTGGCCGCCGTTAAGGCCGATGGCTACGGTCACGGTCTGGTTCGCGTCGCCCGGACCCTGAATGCCGACGCTTTCGCGGTAGCCGGCATCGAGGAAGCGCTGACCCTGCGCGAGGCCGGCATCGCCCGGCCGATCCTGCTCTTGGAGGGCGTGTTCGAGGCGGCGGAATTGCCGCTGTGCGCCCATCACGATCTGGAAATCGCCGTCCATCATCCCGAGCAGGCGCGGATGTTGGAAACCGCCCGACTGGAACGGCCGGTACGGATCTGGCTGAAAATTGATACCGGAATGCACCGGCTCGGATTGGAGCCGGAGACCACGCCGGTGGTGTTCCAACGGCTGCGCAACTGTCCGTCGGTGGCGACGACCATCGGCCTGATGAGCCATTTGGCGCGGGCCGACGAGCGGGACCGCGACTACACCCTCCGGCAACTGCGCACCTTCGAGGCCGCCACCGCCGGTCTGACGGGCGAACGGTCGCTGGCCAATTCCGCCGGCATCCTCGGCTGGCCGCGCACCCATTTCGACTGGGTGCGGCCCGGCATCATGCTGTACGGCGCTTCGCCGTTCGTGAACAGCCTGGCGCCCGCCGAGGATCTGCGGCCGGTGATGACCTTGCACACCCGGTTGATTTCGATCAAGCGCCTGCGTCAGGGCGAGCCGGTCGGTTACGGCGGAACCTGGACCTGCCCCGAGGACATGGCCGTGGGGGTGGCGGCGGTCGGCTACGGCGATGGCTATCCGCGCCACGCTCCATCCGGAACGCCGGTGCTGCTCGATGGCCGCGCGGCAGCGCTGATCGGGCGGGTTTCCATGGACATGATCACCGTGGATCTGCGCCAGCATCCCGAAGCGCGGATCGGCGATCCGGTGGTGCTGTGGGGCGAGGGCCTGCCGGTGGAGTGCATCGCCCAGGCCGCCGGCACGATCTCCTACACCCTGCTGTGCGGGGTGACGGCGCGAGTGAAGCGCGAGGTGCTCGATCCGCTCCCTCCCCCCGCCACGGGGGAGGACCGGGGAGGAGATCGGTGAGTAAGGGTCGCACGGTCTACGTTTGTACTGAATGCGGAGCGCAAGCCAGCAAGTGGGGCGGTCAGTGCGGCGACTGCGGCGCCTGGAACACCTTGCAGGAAGCTCCGGCCGCGCCACCGGCGGGCAAGGGCGGGAACAAGTTCACGGGCTATGCCGGCCCGGCGGTGGCGGGAGATGTGCGCAGCCTGGCCGAGGTGGACGCCACGGCGGAACTGCGGCAGTCCTGCGGCAACGGCGAACTGGATCGGGTGTTGGGTGGCGGGCTGGTCCACGGTTCGGTGACGCTGATCGGCGGCGATCCCGGTATCGGCAAGTCCACCCTGCTGTTGCAGGTGCTGGCGGAACTGGCGGCGCGCAACCGGACCCTGTACGTCAGCGGCGAGGAGTCGCCCCAGCAAATCAGCCTGCGCGCCCAGCGCCTCGGCCTGGCCCGCGACCGGCTGCGGCTGTTGCCGGAAATCAACGTCGAACGGATTTTGGCCACCGCCGAGATCGAGCAACCGCAAGCCATGGTGATCGACTCGATCCAGACCGTGTATACCGAGCGGCTGCAATCGGCTCCCGGCTCAGTGGCGCAGGTGCGCGAGAGCGCGGCGCAACTGGTGCGCTACGCCAAGGCCGGCGGCGCCGCGCTGTTTCTGGTCGGGCATGTCACCAAGGAGGGCGCGATTGCGGGTCCGCGGGTGCTGGAGCACATGGTGGACACCGTGCTGTATTTCGAGGGCGATCCCAGTGGGCGGTTGCGGGTGCTGCGGGCGGTGAAAAATCGCTACGGGCCGGTCAACGAGCTGGGCGTGTTCGCGATGACCGAGCACGGGCTGAAGGAAGTCAGCAACCCTTCCGCAATTTTCCTGTCGCGCCACGAAACCCCGGTCTCCGGCAGCGTGGTGATGGTGACGCGGGAAGGCACCCGGCCGCTGCTGGTGGAGATTCAGGCGCTGGTGGACGAGTGCCACGGGGGGAATCCGCGCCGGGTGACGCTGGGGCTGGAGCAAAACCGGCTGGCGATGCTGTTGGCGGTGCTGCACCGGCACGGTGGAGTGGCGATGTACGATCAGGATGTCTACGTCAACGCGGTCGGCGGGGTGCGGATCAACGAAACGGCGGCGGATCTGGCGGTGCTGCTGGCGGCGCTGTCCAGTTTCCGCGACCGGCCACTGCCGATCGATCTGGTGGTGTTCGGGGAAGTCGGGCTGGCGGGGGAAATCCGGCCGGTGCCCAACGGCGAGGAACGGCTGCGGGAGGCGGCCAAGCACGGTTTCAAGCAGGCCATCGTGCCGCGCGCCAATCTGCCGCGACGCGGCGGGCGGGTGGAAGGACTGGAGCTGCGCGGCGTTAGCCGACTGGCCGAGGTGATGGGAGGAATTTAAGATGAATTCTGGATAAGGATCGGGAAGTGGCCCCTGGAGCGGAACCTGCGGAATGCCACCGTCCAGCCTCCCTCACTCTTCCCTGGAAGTAGGAGGGGAGACTTGCCGAACAATCTGTACATCAACGCGGCGATCCACTACGCGCGGGCGAACGCTTCCCGCACCAGCCGTTCCACGAGCTCGCCCCAGCGTTGCCGGGGGCGCTGCTGCCAGAACCGCGCATTCGGCCGACAATCGAATTTTTGCTTATAGATCGCCAAGGCCGCCACCACCAAGGCCAAGCCGAAGGCCAGCGGCGCGTTCGGGATGCCGGCGAACGGCAGCACCAGCAACATCAATACCGTGAAACCGGCGATCCAGCCCCAAGGGATATACAGGAAGTAATCAATCGCGAACCGGCTGCCGTCGCGGCGGACGATCACCCGCATCGGCCAATCATCCTGCGTCAAATACGCCCGCCGGCGCAGTTCCAGGATGTTCTCCCGTTCGGCGGCAATGACAAAGCTCTTCAGCAACAACGCATTGCGAAGCTTTTTAAGCTGGGCGTCGCTACCCCGCGCCGTCGCCTGCGTCATCCGCCCCAGATGCTGGATTGTCAACTCGTCCGTCATGCTTCACTCACCCACGGTGATGACCACCTTGCCGGTGGACTTGCGCGCGACCACGTGTTGTAACGCCTCAACGGCTTGTTCCAGTGGGTAAATCGCCGATACATGAGGCTGGATCGCTCCGCCCAGATACCATTGCAGCAAGATTTCAAAGCTCTCGGTCATCACCGCTGGATTGAGTTCCGCGTAAGCCGGCCAGTTGAGGCCGATTACATCCACGTTCTTGACCAGCAGGTGATTGGCGGGGACTTGCGGCACCGTGCCGCCGGCGAAGCCTATCACCAGGATCCGCCCCTCGAACGCGATGCTGCGCAGCGAAGCCGCGAACAGATCGCCGCCGACCGGATCGTAGACCACATCCGCGCCGCGCCCGCCGGTCAACTCCTTAATCTTCGCCCGCACGTCCTCGCGGCTGGTGTCGATCAGATAATCCGCGCCGTGTTGCCGGGCAACTTCAAGCTTTTCGGGGCTGCTGGCGGTGGCGATCACCGTCGCCCCCAGTCGCTTGCCGATGGCGACCGCCGTCAGCCCGACTCCGCCGGAGGCGCCATGCACCACCAGCGTCTCGCCGGCCCGCAGCCGCGCCCGATGCCACAGGGCGACATGGGAGGTGCCAAACACCACCGGAAAGGCCGCGCCATGCTCGTAAGACATCACCGCCGGCATCGGCACGCAGCGGTTGACGTTCACCACCACCTGCTCGGCATAGCCACCGTGCGGGGTGATGGCAAGCACTCGATCACCGGCCGCGAAACCCATCGCGCCCTCCCCCACTTCCAGCACCTCGCCGGCTACCTCGAAACCGGGGCTGAACGGCGGCCGCGGCCGCACCTGATACTGGCCGCGGGTGATCAGGCTGTCGGCGAAGTTAACCCCGCAGGCCCGCACCCGCACCCGCACCTGGCCCGAAGTTGGCGCGGGCACGGGAATGTCTTCGAGAGTTAATCCTTCAATCCCGGTGAGTTCGCGGCAAACGATGGCTTTCATGGGCGACTCCCAAACCGTCCCAGAAAAAACAGGGGCGCGTTCGCCGCGCCCCTGTTTTTCAACTGCCTACTCCCCGATGATTTTGCGGACCACGTCGGTCATCGAAATCACGCCGATCGGCTGCCCGTTCTCGGTGACCACCAGCCGGTGCATCCGCCGACCCGTCATCAGGCTGACCGCTTCGCTCAATAGGATGCCCGCATCGCAAGTGGCGCAGCCGGGAGTCATGATGTCGCCCGCCCGCATCGCCCGCGCCTCGCCCGAGGTCCGGCCCTGTCGCGCCAGCACCATGTCGGTCTGCGATACCACGCCGACCGCCTTGCCGCCGTCCATGATCACCACCGCATGGATCTCGTTATCCACCATAATCTTCGCCACCTGACCCACGGTATCGCCCGGCGCGCAGGCGATGATGCCGCGATGCATCAGGTCTTTGACCTGGGTGCCGTCGTCACTGATGGTGATCGCTTCGGCCTCGGCGATGCTGGGCAACGGCGCGGACAGCGGGTACGGGTGCGGGGTAGTGTGGACATCGCCCTTGGGCAGGGTCGGATGCTCGATCTTGACCGGCGGCTTGCCACTGGCGCCGAGACCGAACTCCCTGGCGCCGATCAGCACCGCCATGTTGCCGTGCGGATGCTTGTTGTCATGCATGAGCTGATGGGCGACCGGCAGGTCCTGGTAGGTGAAAGCCCGCGACATGCAGGGATCCAGTAAACCGCGCACCGCCAGTTCGTTCATCTGATAGGCTTGCTCGGCATTGGCGAAATGCGAGCCTTGCAGGCGCTTCTGCCGCATCCACAGGTAGCGTAGATCGACCGTGGCGTTATAGCCGGTGGTGCCGGCGCAGACCACGACCATGCCGCCGGTGTCGCAAACAAAGATCGAGGTCGGGATGGTGGTTTCGCCGGGGTGCTCGAACACGATGTTCGGCGCGCGCTTCTCGCCCAGCACCTCCCAGAACGCCGCGCCGAAGGCCCGCACGCCCTTCAGCCACTTGGCGTAACCGGCGTTGTCCTTCCAGTGGGGCAACATGCCCCAGTGGTCGAACCGGTTGCGGTTGATGCAACCCTTGGCGCCCAGCTTCATGCAGTAGTCGAACTTGTCCTCGCCGGACACCATGGCGATGGGGGTCGCGCCCGCCGCCTTGGCGATCTGGATCGCCATCGAACCGAGACCGCCGGCGCCGCCCCAGATCAGCGCCGCGTCGCCCTTCTTGACCGCGTTGGCGCCCCAGCCGTGCAACATGCGCCAGGCAGTGGCGCCAACCAGCACGTAAGAGGCGGCTTGTTCCCAGTTCATGTGCTTGGGCTTGGGCATGCACTGCTGGGCCTGCACTTTGCTGAACTGGGCAAAACTGCCGTAGTTGGTCTCGTAACCCCAGATGCGGAAGCTGGGCGAATACATCGGGTCGCCGCCGCTCTTGACCCAGGCGCAGTTGCGATCCCAGGTGCCGCAATGCACCACCACCTCGTCGCCAACCTTGACATGGGTGACGTCCTTGCCGATCTTGTAGACGATGCCGGAGGCGTCGCTGCCGCCGATGTGGAAGTCTTCCTTCTCGCCGGCCTTGTTGCGGGCGGCGATGACGTTGACCGGAATCCCCAGCCCGGCCCAGACGTTGTTGTAGTTGATGCCGGCCGCC
The DNA here is from genome assembly GCA_049290615.1 of Candidatus Contendibacter sp. Lineage (GTDB taxonomy): Bacteria > Pseudomonadota > Gammaproteobacteria > Competibacterales > Competibacteraceae > Contendibacter. The sequence continues at coordinate 39,258 of JBATNZ010000049.1, read as the reverse complement.
ATCACATAGACCAGCACTTCGTCGTCGGCGATGCTGGGCACGTCCACCACTTCCTGCTGGAACGCCTCGGTCGGCTTGCCGAAGCGCTCGGGCCGGATCAGCCAGGCGTGCATCTTCGGGGGAATCACGCCCAGTGGGGGCTGTTCGGCGATGTCGTAAAGTTCTTTGGCCATCTTCGTTTCTCTCGGTTGGGGTTGTTATTTGAGTTGAGGCGCTGAGGCGCTGACGGGAAAGCCCTTAGCTTTTAGCTTTGATTGCTTGAATCACGCGGGCGCGCAGGGTTTCGTATTCGGCGATGGGTGAACGGCGCGGCGCTTCGGTCAGGGCGACGAACAGCGCATCGTCACCGCCCAACAGGCCGATGCCGTAACGACCAAACTCCTCGCGCAGATGCTTGACCAGCCATTCCGCCTGGCAGCGCTGGCGACGAGCGGTGAATTGGCCCCGCTCCAGCAGCCAGCGCCGGTGCGCGTCCAGGGCGTCGGCCAGTTGCTCGATGCCGCTGCCCAGCGCGGCGCTGGCCGATAGGGCCGGCACTTGCCAGCCTTCGGGGTCCATCTGCCGCCGCAGGGTATTGCGCAATTCGGACAGGGTTTTGCGCGCCGCCATGCCGATGTCTTCCTTGTTGACCACAATGACGTGCGGCACTTCCATGATGCCGGCCTTAAGAAACTGAATGCTGTCGCCGGAGGCCGGCTGGGCGACAAAGCAGGTGGTGTCGGTCATCTTGGAAACATCGATTTCCTTTTGGCCGACGCCGACCGTCTCCACCAGTACGATGTCGAAAGCCGCCAGCATCGCCAGGCTCATCGGCCAGACCTCGGCGCTGAGACCGCCAAACTCGCCGCGACAGGCCAGCGATCGGATGAACACTTCGCGGTCGGCGCCGCTGGCGTGCATCCGCAGCCGGTCGCCCAACAGGGCACCGCCACTGATCGGACTCGACGGGTCCACCGCCAGGATGGCGACCTTCAGACCGCGCCGCCGCCACACTTGAATCAGCGTGGCAGTCAGCGAGGATTTACCCGCGCCCGGCGGGCCGGTAATACCGATCAGATGACCGCTACTGTCCAGCTTACCGGCCGGCAAAGCATCCAGAAACGCGGCGGCGCACTGGCGGGCCGCCGGCCGACGGTCGTCCAGCAGGTTGAGCGCCCTGGCCAGCGCCAGCCGGTCGCGCCCGCCGACCGCCGCCGCCAGCGCCGCCGGTTCGGGAAGCGTGGGGGTCATACCGCCGCGACCGGCTTCAGGTCGTGGGCTTTACGGATCAGGTTGAGGATATCCACCATGATGCCGTTCATGTCGATATCCTTGGGGGTGTAGACGGCGGCGATGCCCCGCTCCTTCAGCAGCTTGGCGTCGCTTTCCGGGATGATGCCACCGATGACCACCGGCAATCCCTTCAAATCCACTTTGTCCAGTTGGTTGAACACATCCTCGACCATTTCAACATGACTGCCGGACAGTACCGACAGGCCGATCAAATGGACGCCCTCCTCCAGCGCCGCCTTGGCGATCTGTTCCGGAGTCAGGCGGATGCCTTCGTAAACGATCTCGAAACCGACATCGCGGCCCTTGACCGCAATCTGCTCGGCGCCGTTGCTGTGGCCGTCCAGACCCGGCTTGCCGATCAGCAGGCGCAACGGCCGGCCCAGTTCCTCGCCAGTTTTGTTCACCTGGGTCCGAATCGCCACTGCCCGCGCGCTGCGGCTATCATCGTTGACGGGAATGTCGATGCCGGTCGGGGCGCGGTATTCGCCGAAGATGTCGCGCAGGGTCTGCGACCATTCGCCAGTGGTGACGCCGGCGTGAGCGCATAGAATCGAGGCGGGCATGATGTTGGCCCCGCCGCGCGCCGTCTCGGCCAAATTGGCCAGCGCCGCCTTAACTTCGGGGTTATTCCGTTTCGCCCTGAAGGCGTTGAGCCGCTCGATCTGCTCGCGCTCGGCGCGCGGATCAACCTTCATAATGCCGCTGTCGGTACCGCCGGTCAGCGGCGACACCTCGGTCTCCTTGTAGCAATTCAGGCCGACGATCTTGAGATCGCCGCGTTCGATGGCGCGCATCCGCTCGGTGTGGCTGGTCACCAACTGCCGCTTCACATAGCCGGATTCAATCGCCTGCACCATGCCGCCCTGCTCCTGCACCCGGGCCATTTCCTGGGTCGCGCCATCCACCAGCGCCTTGACCTTGGCGGCGATCACCGGCGAACCGTCGAAAATGTCGCCGTATTCCAGCAGATCGGTTTCAAAGGCCAGCACCTGCTGCATCCGCAACGCCCACTGCTGGTCCCAAGGACGTGGTAGACCGAGCGCCTCGTTCCAGGCCGGGAGTTGGATGGCGCGGGCGCGGGCTTTCTTGGACAAGGCAATGCCCAGCATCTCCAGCACAATGCGCTGGACGTTGTTTTCCGGCTGCGCCTCGGTCAAACCGAGCGAATTGACCTGCACCCCGTAGCGGAAGCGGCGCATCTCTTCACTCTGCGCGCCGTAGCGTTCCATGGTCAATTTATCCCACATCTCGCCGAACGCCCGCATCTTGCAGCATTCCTCGACGAAGCGAATGCCGGCGTTGACGAAGAAGGAAATGCGCCCGACTACCTGATCGAAGCCTTCCGCGCCGATCTGGCCGGAGTCGCGCACCGCGTCCATCACCGCGATGGCGGTGGACAGGGCGTAGGCCAATTCCTGGGTGGGCGTGGCGCCGGCCTCTTGCAGGTGATAACTGCAAATGTTGGTGGGGTTCCACTTGGGGATGTTCTTGACCGTGTAGGCGATAATATCGGTGGTTAGCCGCACCGACGGCGCGGGCGGGAAGATGTAGGTGCCGCGCGACAGGTACTCCTTGAGAATGTCGTTCTGGGTGGTGCCCTGCAATTGCCCGGGCGACGAACCCTGCCGTTCGGCCGCCGCGACGTACAGCGCCAGCAACCAGGCGGCGGTGGCGTTGATGGTCATCGAGGTATTCATCTGCCCCAGAGGGATCTGGTCGAACAGCGCCTCCATATCGCCGATGTTGCCGATGGGCACGCCGACCTTGCCGACCTCGCCGCGCGCCAGTGGATGATCGGAGTCGTAGCCGGTTTGGGTCGGCAGGTCGAAGGCCACCGACAGGCCGGTTTGGCCCTTACTCAGATTGGTACGATACAGCTCGTTGGACGCCTTGGCGGAGGAGTGGCCGGAGTAGGTCCGCATCAGCCAGGGTTTATCGCGTTTTACTGGGGTGGTCATGGGAGCCTCATTGGATTGCAACATCTGTTTTGGGATTTACCAGGCATTCAGTCATTTCTAGATGACTATTTTCTTTATTTTACCAAGGATTTGCGCCCAATATTAAGCAAGTAAATCCTGTAGTCCGATACCATTGGGAACCCGTCCGCCCTGTACCGGCTCGCGACACCATTGGGGGGTTAGGTCGTAACCCCCCTGGAGGTCGGATTAGTAACGCTGTCTGCCGCCGCCACCACCGCCCGATGGTCTTCTGGGACCGGATGACCGGCCGCCGCCACCGCTAAAACCGCCGCCGCCGCCACCGCCACCGCCGCTAAAACCACCGCCACGGCTGTCTTCACGGGGACGCGCTTCGTTGACGTTGAGCGTTCTGCCCTTCAGATTTTTGCCGTTCATGCCATTGATGGCGGCTTGGGCTTCTGATCCGGACAGCATCTCCACGAAACCAAAGCCTCTGGACTCACTCGTGAACTTATCCTTGAGCACCGTTGCCGATTCAACTTGGCCGAATGCCGCGAAAGCCTCCCGTAAATCATCGTCGGTAACTTCCCGAGATATGTTACCTACATAGATCTTCACATCGTACCCCTCATCATGATTCAGGCTTGGTAATTCGCCCAACATTGAACACAAGTGATAGGCAGGGTGCTTATCACTCCTTGATCGCCCTTCGGCGAGGGACTGGAACCAATTTAGCATTCCAAGCCCTAACCAATGGGCATATTCGGTAGCAGTTTCCTTGGATCAACTCAATTTAGCATCAAGCCACCGCCAACTTCTTTTCATTCTGAATGATAATCTTGGGATCGGGGTTGAAATCTGGAATAGGAAGATTTAACTCTCCAAGAAAACCAACGTGCTCTTTCATGCCCCATTTAGCTTTATAGATACAGTCTTCAACGGAATGTCCTATGCCGGAGAAACCCGCCAAGTCAGGCGAATAAAATCCGAAATAGTCTGGTTCATCCGTAGCTTCAATAGTCAAGGAGTAGGATAGATCAAGCATTACAAATACCTCATTCACGGTCACTTGATTCCAGCAGCCTTCATAATCGAGATACACGTTCCCGTAGGAACTTCTTTTGAGCCGGGCTACACTTGTTGCTTGAGCAATTGCTCATAGCGATCATGCGAACCGATCCAGAACCAGGCAAGCCCTTCAACACGCTCCTTGGCAAGCGCCCGGTAGCGCAAGCCAACACGAACCGACCAGAAAAGGTCAATCTTTTTCAGGCGCAATGATAAGTGACGAGGATTATCCCTGAGTAATTCAAAATTTTTATCAGCTAGAATACGAGTACTTTCTGGAAGTTGCCGGTAATGGAACCAGAACTCGGGGGTAGCAAAGTGGTTCAAAGCGGCGTCGTCTGACCAGCTTCAAAAGCTTCATCAGCGCGTTTACCCAAATGATCCAATCGGCCGGCCAAGATGTCCGCTTCGATTTGGTTATCCCACTGATCAGCCATAAATTCATCGAACCATTGAGAAAAGCTCGCTAGATCTTCGGAAGATAGCTTGGAAACGGCGAGTTCCAACTCTTTAACGCTCATAGTCAGAAGCTCCACTTTCGCAATTCATGGGAAGTAAATCCCGGATTACGCCATGCTTCATCCGGGCTATAGTTGCTGCTGACTCAGCTTTTCTTGAACCCATAAATTAATAAGTGTCTCAAGGCTAATTCCACGCATCTTGGCTATTTTTGAAACCCGGTTTGACATGTCAATATCCAGGGCAAAATATTTACGCTCCGATGTGATATTTACAGAGAACTCTACATCTTCAGTAAGATCCCATACTTCCGCCAGATCATGTTTATCCCAAAACTCACCCATTTCTTGATAGTTACCAGCATTGGATATAGATGATTTATTTATGCTCATATTTATTCCTTTCTGAATCTGTCATGTGGGCTTATTTTCCAAAACCTCCACGACTCAGATTCCATGACATTGTGCTTCTAGGCCAGTTTTTCCACAATATCTTCAAGCCAGATTATTCCTGTAATGTCCAAACCTGATTCCCTCAATCGGTGCTGAATACAAACTGGTGTGAAACGAATCCCTGATTTCGCTACGCTTCATTAGAACTATGCTCACTATCTATTGAACATTATTCCTTACAAAGGACTCAATATCAGTGATAATTTCCCACTGGCGACTACGCCTTAGATGGCCAGGATGATATGTACGTATGGTACATTGTGGGAGATTTTTATGAGTTAGCTTTGCTACTTTTCGTAATTCATATCGTAAAAATTGATTAAAAGCAACACCAGGAAATTGACGGCGAATGGCTTCATCATAATCTGGCCCTGTAAAGAAGATAGTTGCTTTTGGGTTTAGTATCGAGATCTCGTCCGATAACAACCCAGACGTATTATTATAAATACTTTGACGCTCTTGGTCCGTAGCATTATTTATAACCGATTTACCGCCAACATCCATTCGGAATACATTTGTCCACAAGATAGATTGAGCTAGATCATTTTCAAGATTATTTCTTAATTGTCTATATGCTAGCCAAAATGGGCTTCTATAAGTCCTTGGCTCATGGAGCGCAAAATCAAATTCCCGATAACCATGAACCATTGCTTCGACTGCTTTAGCACTAATAGATTTAAAGTCTTGAAAATTACAAATATCAAAGGGATAAGGCCATTTATAATACGGAAATTCTACATCATTGCGCTTATAAGCCCATCCGTTTGTTTCTTGCCCAACAACAACAATCTTGTATCGACTATTGAGCCAATTTTCAAATATTGATATTAATAGTGGTGAAGATAATCGCTGCGCTAACGATGGGATAAAGTTAGCCGATGCGTGAAATTGTTGGTATCTCTTTTCAAGATCGGACTGCATTCGACGATAATCACACACAGCTAATTTTCCTTTCACGTAGGAATCTACTAAACTTTTATAATCACCCCTCCCCCTTTCGGGAGAGGGGCTATTCTCACCTCACGCCGGCCGCCGTTTAATCAGCAACCGCCGTTCGATCTCGAAGATCTTGCTGCTGAGCTTCTCCTTGCTCAGCTTCTGCTTGTCGTTCTCCTTGATAAACAAATCCGCGCCGTAGTCCTTCAGCGCATCGGCGGCGCTGATGTTCTTCACGCCGATGAACTGGAAGGTGACGATACCGGCGGTATCGGTATTGGGCAATGTCTCGGTCGCCACCACCCTTGAGAGCGCCGCCACCGTGTCGCCGGACACCGCCGGCTGGGTGTGGTAGCCCTCGGTGAAACCCAGTTCCCACAGCGCGTTTTCACTGACATCGCGGCTGGCCAGGCCCTCCAGCCAGGCGAATACCAGCCCGCCGTAGACAATCGGTTCACCGCTCATCTTGCCCGACAGCCCGGTGCTGTACACCCGGTCGAAGTGCAGTGGATGGGTGTTGCCGACCAGATAGGTCCAGGCCATATGCTCGTCGGTGATGGTGCGGCCATTGGCGTGGACGATGAGATCGCCGAGGGAGAAGTCCTCGAAATAGGTGTTGGGACCGGTCAACTGGCTCGGATAGCCGCCATTGTTGAGCGGCAAATCCACCACCGGATGCTCCACCCACGGAAATTCGACCGGAGTCGTCGGAGCCGGAGTCGTCGGCAAACGGTCGCCGCGATAGCCGACCATGATCTTGCGCTCGTACTGCAACACCACCTGATTGTGCTGGTTCACGCCCAGGGTGCGAATCAGCACGATGCCTGGCTTGTCCTCGCCGCGCGCCTTGCGGTCGACGACTTTGGTGTAGCCGCGCAGAGTGTCGCCCGGATAGACCGGCCGCAGGAATTGCACGTTGTAATAACCCAGATTGGCAATCGCCTTCTCCGAATCGTTATGCACCCCCAGCGACAGCACCACGTTAAACACCATCTGCGGGCTGGCCGGCAAATCCGGGAAACCATGGGCCTTGGCGTATTCCAGATTCAAATACAGCGGGTTGCACTGCATGAACACCCGTGCGAAGTCCAGCATCGGGCCGCGTTCAAACGTGTAGCCGCGCGGATGGACGAACACCTGTCCTGGTACGAACTCGTCCAGATAGCGCCCGTACTGTGGCCGCCGCGCCCATTCCAGATTCACCGCCACCGAGCCGGCGACTTCCGCCTGCTCGCTCAATCGCATCGAGAAACTCATGGCTTATCCCCCCACTTCCGCTTTAGGTTTGGCATTGTCCACCAGCGAGCGGGTGATCACCTTGAGCGCCAGCGTCTCCTCGGCGCCCTCGAAAATCGACAGCACCCGTGCATCGATGAAATAACGGCTGACCGGCATTTCCTCGGCGTAGCCCATGCCGCCGTGAATTTGCAACGCCTCGCGCGTCACCCATTCAGCAGTCTTGCAGGTGAAGAACTTGACCATACTGGCTTCCATGTCGCCCTCGCCCTGATCCATCAACCGGCCGACGGTGTAGGTGAACTGCCGGCTGACCGCCAGATAGGTCGCCATCCGCGCCAGCTTGACCTGAGTCAACTGATAGTCGGCAATCGGATAGCCAAACACCATGCGCTCCTGGGCGTAACGTAGCGCCCGCTCGTAAGCAGCCTGCATGATGCCTATGGCGCGCGCGGCGGTCTGGATACGCCCGCCGGAAAACCCGGCCATGGTGAAGTAAAAGCCTTTGCCCTCGCCCGCCGGTCCACCCAGCATGTTTTCATCAGGCACGAACACGTTATCGAAGAACAAATCGAAGGAGTGCATCCCGCGATAACCGATGGTGGAAATCGCCTTGGCGCTCAATACCCCACCGCTTTCCTGCTTGAACTCGAAGGCGTGGCCGGGATAACTCGGCTTCTCCAGCAGGAACATCGACAGGCCGCGATGGCCGAGCGAAAGATCCGGGTTGGTGCGGGCCAGGATCAGCAACACATTGGCCCGGCCGCCGAAGGTACACCAGGTCTTGGCGCCATTGAGCAGCCAGCCACCCTCGGTTTTGGTCGCCTTCAACCGCATGTTGGCGACATCGGAGCCGTAATTTGGCTCGGTCACCGCCACCGCACACAACATATCGCCGGATGCCAGTTGCGGCAGCCATTTCAATTTCTGCGCCTCGGTCCCACCTTTGAGCAGAGCGCGGGACAGGATTTCGGGCCGGGTGATCAGGCTGCCAGCGGCGCCCAACGAGCCGCGGGTCAGCTCCTCGGTCACCACGATCATGCCCATGTTGTCTTCGCCTTCATCGCTCTGGATGCCGCCGAAGCGTTCCGGGATGGAGATGCCGAAGCAACCCATTTCCTTGACCTGATCGATGATGGCGTCGGGAATGTCGAGATCGTGACGGTGGATTTCCTCGGCCAGCGGCATGACCACTTCCTCGGCCACCCGCCGGAAGGTGTCGCGCATCATCTCGTGGTGGTCGTCCAGCAGATAAGCGCCGGTCACCCCGTCCTGGGCGCGGACCAACTGGCCCAGTTCGGCGACCCGTTCCGCCGGCAGTTGCGCCAGACAGAACCGCCGCGCCGTCGGATGGTCCACGGTGGCGTCCAGCCAATCATCGTTCAGGCCGAAGTCGGCCGGACGGGCGCTCAACCGGTTGCGGATGCCCTGCACGGCCTCGGCGGAGAACAGTAAAGCGAACCGCTCCTCCAGCGTGAGTTCGTTGGCCGGGCCGCCACTGGCCTCCCGCACCCGTCGAGCGTAGTCAAGCACGAACCGGGCGCCGGTGGTTTCGGCGCAGGACAGCGACAAATCGTAGCTGACCAATTGATGCTGGTCGAGTAGCGCGGCGGAGACGCGGCCGTCGGCTTGTTGCGTCCGTTCCTTGAGGTCCGCCAGTGAATAATCGAGTGCTTTCTGGACGGCGGCCAGCGCCAGGTTAGCCTGTTGTAACTGCTCGGCTGGGGTCTGGATCGGTTCGGACATCGGTTTGCCTCGTGTGGTGTCGGTTAATCTTGAAAACCCTGAATTTAGTAGGCTCTCGCCGCCAAGTTTATGCGCAAAAAGGCCAAGAGCACACAATTTGAGCACGGCCAGCGGCAAAAAATTTCAGTCGGCACTCGTTATTGGCGCATTCGGCCCGCGCCACGCCAGACCGGTCACCGCCAACTTTCCTTATAATACGCAAACCAAGTCCCCCTCCCCAACCCTACCCGTCGGCGCAGGGAACCGCAATGACGGGCGCATCCCCACCTTTCGAGAACTCCATCGTGGCCACCACCGATACCGCCGCTTCCGAACTCCGGCATTATGCCGGCCTGCTCGCCATCGAACTGGACCCGCAACGATCCGACCCCGCTGGCGTACCGCCCGAACCGCTGAACGTAGCCGCCGCCACAGCGCTCGCTGGCCATCTGGCCAAGGATTTAAACACGATTCTCGACGGCGTCGCCCACTTGGGCTTGATCCTGCCGGGCGCGCTCTACGATCAGACCGAAATTCTCCGGCCGGGATTGCCGCTAATCGGGGCGCTGGCTGAGTTATACCACGGCAGCTCGCGCGGTTCGGGGTTCACGCCGCAACTGATCGCCCTGGGCACCGACCGTGGTTTCTTCCCGGTCGCCGCCATCAACCCGCTGCGCCGGCCCGGCTCCGGTCCGCTGCTGCTGCTGCCGTTCTGCTTGGTCGGCCCGGCCGATGCGATTACCGGGCTGGCGCGCGTCATGGAAGACAGCCTGCTGCAAAACGGCCAAGTGTCGCCGGCCACCGGCGAGGCGGTGCGGCGGGCGTTCGGGCTGGCGACGCTGAACCTGTCGTTCGCCACGATCAGCGACCTCTGCGCCCTGCTGCGGGTGCAACTGGCGGCCAACGACTTCCTGCCGCTGTGGGAGCTGCTGGAACACGCCTGGTTCGAGCGGCCCGGAACCCGTTCTGCCGTGCTGGACGCGGGTAATCGCTTTCTGGTTGCCGGAGATCACGCCCACACGCTGTTTTATACCTTCGACGACTGGGCGCAATTCGGGCCGGGCCGGGCGCTGCCGGTCATCGAACTGGGCGAGGGCTATCTGGGCTGGGCGCGGGCGCAGCGACAATACGCACTGGCGCTGGAAGCCTACGGACTGCATGTGCGGCGGGTGCTGGCCAACCCGCGCTTGGAGGAAATGCTGGCGACGGTGGATGGCGAAACGGCGCTGGCGGCATTCCGCGACATTCCCTGCCTGTCGGGGGACTATCTGGTCGAGCGCATCTTTCACAACGACAACGAGAATCCGGAACGACAGATGCGGATCACCCACCAGGCCGATGCGGAACTGGGTACGCTGGCCTATACCGTGACCACCGTGGGCGCCGATGGGCAACTGGCCCGATTGGAACATCACTACCCCTTGCAACCGCGCGGCTTACCGATCATCGTTGACCAATTGATCCAACGCTGCGCCGAACAGGGGACCGAGCGGCAGGTGCTGCATCCGGGCCGGCTGCTGTACTCGGAAACCGGTCGGAGTTTGCGCGCCGCCACCGTGGCCGATTTACCCGCATCGGCGGAACCGATGCATTAACGGGTCATTGGATACCTTCCGTAAGGTTTTGACATGAGGGGACTCCACCATATACACCCTGCATGGGTTGGATGTTGTGGGTAATCGGGAGATTTCAATATGCTGCGTTTCATGCGCGACCTGAAGATCCGCGAAAAGCTGCTGGCGGCGGTGGTGCCACTCGTGCTACTGCCTGTCCTCAGCGTAGGGGTAATCGTCGGCTATGTATCCGAGCAACAAGCGTATCTGGGAATTACCCAGGCGACTAGATCCGATCTCGAGCACATGACCCAATTCACGCTGGATCTCCTGAATGCTCACTATCAGCAGTTTGAGGTGTACAAGGAAGACAAGCGACGGACCGCCTACAAAGATCTGGCTACTTTGGCGCGGTTTGCCTACAACCTCGTGGCGGTTCAGCACGAGCAGTATGCGAGCGGTCAGCACGCCCTGGAAGCGGTGCAACAGGAAGCCAGAAAGGCGTTCAAGAACATTAGCGTGGGTAAAACGGGCTATCTCTACGCCATGACTTCGAAAGGCGACCTGACGATCCATGTCGCCCAGGAAGGCGAAAATATCTATGCCGCTCAAGATGAGAAAGGCCGCCATTTCATCCAGGAGATGTGCGAGAAGGCTGTCGCCGCCAAGCCCGGCGAAGTTCTTTACATCGTCTATCCCTGGCGCAACGAGATCCTGGGAGAAACTCGTCCTCGGAATAAAGTCGTGGCTTACCTGTACTTTCAGCCCTGGGATTGGATCATCGCGGCTGGTGGTTATCTGGAAGAGACCTACGAAGACGTGGCTTTCGAAAAACAGGCCCTTCAAGAACTCAAGAAAAATATCCTGAATAAGGCGGTAGGCGCGACCGGCTACATTTACGCCATGACCACGCGCGGAGAACTGACGATCCACCCGTTTCGGGAGGGACAGAACATCTACGATGAAAAGGATCAGGATGGCCGTTACTTCATCCGCGAGATGAGCGAGCGCAAGAATGGCTGGATTCGCTATCCCTGGCGGAACGAGACCGACTCGGCTCCCCGCATGAAAATCGTTCGCTATCAGTATTTCGCGCCATGGGACTGGATCGTCGCCGTAGGCTCTTACGAAAACGAGTTCTACCAACCGGCCAACGAGATCGAGAGGCGCATCTTGTCCAGCATGGGCATACTGACTTTCGTGGTGGGCTCATGCGCGGTGCTTCTCGTATTTTTTGCTTCCAAGTTTCTGACCGATCCGATTCAACGCCTGATCGAGGGAGTGCGCGAAGTCAAACGGGGCCGGCTGGATACCCAGCTCGCCGTTACAGCCAACGACGAACTGGGCGAACTGGCCGCCGACTTTAATCGGATGACGGAAGTGTTGCGCAAAAACAAGGAATTGGAGGTCAGTCTCGCCCAGCAGAACAAAATGGCCTCTCTCGGCGTCCTGTCCTCGGGGGTGGCCCATGAAATCAATAACCCCTTGGGTGTCATTCTGGGCTACGCCGCTCACTTGGAAAGTAAAATGGATCCAGACGACCCCGGCTTCAAATACATTCAGGAGATCAAGCGCGAAAGCAAACGTTGCAAAAATATCGTGCAGGATTTGCTGAGTTACGCCCGGGTGCCCAAACCCGCGCTGGAAGAAACCGATATCAACGCGCTTCTCGAACAGATCGTCGATTTCGCGGCTCATCATACCGATATGGATGCCGTCAACATCGTCACGGCCTTCAATGCCCAATTACCTCGGATTTGGGTGGATGGCGACCAGATACGCCAGATTGCCATGAACCTGATGCTCAACGCGGGCGCCGCCATGCCCGAGGGAGGGCGCTTGGCGGTGGGCACCACGGTGGGCGAGGATGGCTGCGTGAAACTGACCTTCCAGGATTCGGGTTCCGGCATTGCACCGGAAAATCTGGAGAAAATTTTCGAGCCCTTCTTCACCACCAAGGCGCGGGGAACGGGTTTGGGGTTGGCGATCACCAGGACCATCGTGGAACAACACGGCGGCAAGATCGAGGTCGCCAGCGAGGTGGGGAAGGGCACGACGGTGACCGTGAGTTTGCCAGCCAACCGCGAGTCCGTGTGATGGCTGGCGGGCGGAAGCGGATTTTACTGGTCGACGACGATGAGGCCGTGTGCCGGATGGTGGAGGCTATCTTGTCGGATCGGGATTATACCGTCTCGGCTCACACTCGTTCGCTCGATGCGATGACGGGGTTCGAGCCGGGCAGCTACGATCTGGTGATCACCGATATCAAGATGCCGATGATGAACGGTCTCGATGTCTTGCAAAAGGTCAAACAGCAGGACCCGGCGCTACCGGTCATCATGATCACGGCGCACGCTACGGTCGATATGTCGATTCAAGCTTTGCGCAAGGGCGCCTACGATCTCCTGACCAAGCCGTTCGAGCCCGAGGAGTTGTTGTCGCGGGTCCGCAACGCGCTGCGTCAAACCGAACTGATCAAGGAAAATCGCGAACTCAAGGAGGAACTGGCCGCCTGGCAGGGTTCCATCGTGGGCAACTCGCCGCATCTGCTCAACATTCTCGAAACGGCGCGGAAAGTGGCGATTCGCGACATTCCAGTGCTGATCAGCGGGGAATCGGGCACCGGCAAGGAGTTGGTTGCTCGCGCGATACGCCATTACTCCCGGCGCAAGGACGGCAAGTTTGTCGCCATCAATTGCGGAGCCATACCCGAGGCGCTGCTGGAGAGCGAACTTTTCGGTCATCGCAAGGGGGCCTTCACGGGAGCCGATCGCGATCACAAGGGTCTGATCGAAACCGCTGACGGCGGTACCCTTTTTCTCGACGAGGTGGGGACCCTTCCTCCGAACGTGCAGAAAACCTTGTTGCGGTTCCTGCAAGAGCAGGAATTTTACCGCGTGGGGGAAACCACCCCGGTCAAAGTGGACGTGCGGGTACTGTCCGCCACCAATCTCGACCTGCAGGTCGCCGTGCAGAGTGGCGCTTTCCGCGAGGATTTGTACTACCGTCTCAACGTCGTGAATCTACGTCTCCCACCGTTGCGGGAGCGCCGTTCCGATATTCCCCTGCTCGTGGCTCACTTCGTCAAGGAACAGAACAGGCGTTTTGACACGCACGTTAAAGGTTTCAACCGCGAGGCGATGGAAGCCATGATCCAGTACGACTGGCCAGGCAACATCCGCCAGCTCAGCAACGTCGTGCAGGCCGCCATGGCTATCGACAACAGCGACTATATCGGGCCTGCGGTCCTGGCCCAACTCATCGGGCTGCCAGACCAGAGCGCCACGCTCGCCCGGGATATCGGCGAACTCGACTACGCTGCGGCGCTGGCGCGCTTCGAAACCGAATACCTGACCCGGCTGCTCCAAACCAGTGGTGGCAATATCGAAGACGTGGCCCATCAGGCCGGCATGAATGTTGCTACCGTCTACCGCAAGATAAAAAAACACGGGTTGCGCTAAGCACGGAGCAGCGTGCGCGAGTCGTCAGGGCGGCCATTCCGATCACCGACTATTCCAGGAGGTTTTTGGCATTTCGGCAACCCGCCTCGTGCAAGACCGCGAAAACCTGCCATGATCTTCTCGCTTATAATAACTTGCTGATATTGATCGGCATTCCTGAATTGCTTCCGCGTGGTCTGAATTGACCGCCTCTTGGCGAAGCATCTTCCTGTTTGCATGAATGCAAACCCGCCTTCTGCCGCCACTTCTCTCTGTTTAGCTAAGCAATTAAAAAATAACTGTATTTTATATTGATGCGCTAGGCTAAAGCCGCTGGCACAAGGCTTGCTCTTTGTCGAGTGCAAGCAAACAACAGGGAACGGCGCGAACATGAATTGCCAGCAGGTTTGTCCCTTCTACGGGCAGAGCATAGACCACTGTGATGTGGGGGCTGGCTACATTTCGCCCTATCATGTGGAAGTCATCGTCCGGCATTGCACCTCCCGTTATGAGGACTGTGCCAGGTTTCAGGAATTGAGCGAGCGTCGCCTCCACGAGGACGGAGAGGGGCTTACTCAGCAACCCACCGCGAGTAATCACTGCGCTTATATGCCCAGTGGTGGGTTGCTATTTCCTCTGCAATTTGACCGTGAGGTGATCACGGTCCTGAATCATGAGATACGCACGCCACTAACCAGTATTCGTTCGTTTACCGAGATTCTGCTCGGTTATCCCATCGATGATCCTGATGCTCGGCGGCGTTTTCTACAGATCATCCACGGAGAGACAGTACGCCTTACCCGGGCCATGGATAGGCTGTTCGGGAGGGCAGGCTCAAACACCTTGGCGCCCGCTTCGGTAAAGTCGGGCAGTGAAAATTACCGCATACCTAATCCAACCACTCAAGTTGAGATGAACACACCGTAAGGAGGCCGAATCATGGCGAAATCTCTGAAGAATAAAGGTTGGTCCGTCGTATTGGCGGGCACCGGCATCAATCTGGCTCTGGGCGTTCTTTATACTTGGAGTATTTTCAAGGGTGCGATCAGCGACTCGATCAAGCAAGGAGGGCCAGGCGCTTTCCAATGGGATTTGGCCTCCATCAACGACCCCTATGCGGTTTGCTGTTTGGCATTCGCCTTTTCGATGATTCTGGGTGGGAAATGTCAAGACCGCGTGGGGCCGCGATTCACGGCTATGATCGGCGGTCTTCTGGTCGGGGCTGGATTCATCCTGCTGTCTCAGACCACCAGCTACTGGCTGTGGGTGCTGGGATTCGGGGTTATGGCTGGGATGGGATTTGGGTTTGGCTATTCCTCGGCCACGCCGCCCGCCCTGAAATGGTTTCCACCGGCCAAGACCGGTCTGATTGCCGGCATCGTGGTATCCGGGTTTGGTTTGGCCTCCGTGTATATCGCGCCCCTGTCCACGTATTTGCTTAAGAATGGCGGCTTGCAATGGGCCATGATGTTCTTCGGAGTGGCGTTTACCATCGTCGTCAGTCTGTTCGCGCTCCTGCTGCAGAATCCCCCCGCTGGCTATTTGTTCGGCGGTACCGCCGTTAAGGCGCAGGCCGCCAAAACCGCCGCGCCAGCCAAGGTGCAGGACTTCACTCCCTCGCAGATGCTGAAAACCGGTAATTTTTATGTTCTGTGGGTGGTCTATTTCATCGGCGCCGGCGCCGGCTTGATGGTGATCGGCAGCGTTGCCGGCATGGCCAAGCAGAGCATGGGCGAGCTGGCGTTCCTGGCGGTCGTCATCCTGGCCGTGGGTAACGCGGCGGGTCGCATCATCGCCGGTTCCCTGTCCGACCGCATCGGCCGCACCTTGACTTTGTCGCTGATGTTGATGTTCCAGGCAGTGTTGATGTTTATCGCCATACCCGTGGTGGGCGCCGAACATCCCAGCGCTTTGTTGCTGGTCTTGATTGCGACCGGTATTGGCTTTAACTACGGCACCAACCTGGCGTTGTTCCCGGCGATCACCAAGGACTACTGGGGCTTAAAGAACTTCGGGATCAATTACGGCGTACTGTTCAGTGCTTGGGGTGTGGGTGGCTTCGTGTTGGGACGCGCCTCCGAGATGATGAAGGCCACAACGGGTGGATTTACCCTGTCGTTCGGGGTGGCCGGTATGCTGTTGGCGGCGGCGGCGGTGACGCTGATGGCGCAGGATCTGTTCCGGCAGATGGTGCAAACCAAGGTGGCGGAAGAATTGGCGCGGCGTGCCGAGGAGGCTGCTCAAGCCACTGCCCTGCAACCGGCGTTGGAGCAGGCCGCCTGACGCTATCTTTCCTCTGCTACCCTTCTTCTCACTTAGCAAGGCCCCGTATGACGGGGCCTTTGCGGTTGTGACGGCGGGCGCTGGCCGACGATGCCGCCGCACGATTCGCCTTGGCTGCTTACCACCAAACCACAGGCCCGACACAAATCCGGGTCCGATGCCGCGACTGGCTACGCGAGTCGGCGGAAGCACCTGATCCAGGTTGGAACGCATATGGCCTGTGATCCAAATATTGATCAGTAATGCGCCACCCGGGCCGTGCCGTCGTAGCTGGTCAACAACCGTACCCGGTCGCCCGGATAGAACGGTTCGTCGGCTGCCTGGGTCACGGCCGTCATCCGGCCATTATCCAGGTAAACCGTGATCTCCAAGCCCGGTTGGCGGGTCGCGTTTTCCTCGATGGCCGAACCCACCAAGCCGCCGACCACCGCCCCGCCGATAGCGCCGGCTACTTGGCCCCGGCCCTGGCCGATGGTGCTGCCGGCCAGGCCGCCCAGCGCCGCGCCCGATACCGTACCCACGCCGCTCCTGGTGCCTTCGATCATGACTTGGCGCACGCTCTCGACATAGCCCAGTTGGACGTCCTGGGCTTCGCGAGCCTGGCTGCGGCTATAGGCGCCGCCGGACATGCTGGCCGGACAACCACTCAGCACCACACCCACCGCCAACACCACCGCCATGGTTGCTGCTGTCTTGATCATTCTCATCACCGCACCTCGTTCGGAACTGGAATTCTTGATTTCAGGAAGTTGGGGCATTATAGCCAACCCCATTGATCCCGGCTGAATCGCCGCCGACGCCCTGCCCCACCCATCGTGAATCACCGACTCCCCTTGTTTCCAGTCTCTCCGCCAGCGCGCGATGGCTGGGCCGGTCTTCTACTGGCCCTGATGATCGCCGCCTCGGTGGCGCCGGGCATTTCGCTGCTCGCGGCTGGCCTGTTGGGCTGGATCGCTGCTCTGCTGTTGAGTTACCGGCTGGGCCGGCGGCAGCGCATCCAAAGCGCCTGGCTGGTCGGTCTGGGCGTCGCCGGCATTGCCTGGGGTACGACGCTGCACGGCACCCCGTTCAACCCGACCCGGATACTGGCGAGCAACCAGGGACTGGTCAGCCTGCTGGCGGCGGTATCGTTCTTGCGGCTGGTGACTCGACCAGGCGGGAGCGACGACCGACAACCGCCGCCGCGTGGGCGGAAAGCCCTGTGGCGGACCCTGATCGGGGTTCATCTGTTTGGAGCGGTCATCAACCTGTCCACCGTGGTGATCCTGGGCGACCGCATGGCCACGCGCGGCCGGCTGGGCAAGCGCCGGGCGCTGGCGCTCTCGCGGGGATTCGCGGCGGCGGCGTTCTGGTCGCCCTTCTTTTCGGCGATGGCCGCCGCGCTCACCTACGCACCGGGCGCGCGGCTGGCGACCGTCGTGCTGGCCGGTTTGCCGCTGGCCGCCGTTTCGCTGTGGCTGACCGCGCGCGAGATCGACCCCGAGAATCCCCGACTGGGCGCGCCGTTCGTCGGCTATCCGATGAATTTCACCGCCTTGTGGATTCCGGGGTTGCTGGTCGCCATCGTGCTGGCCGCCCACGCGCTGGTTCCGCGCTGGTCCATCCTGGCCATCATCACCCTGAGCGCGCCACTGCTGACCGCCGGCATTCTGATCGCGCGGCAAAAGCGTGGTGCGTGGCCACCGCTCAGGGATCATATCCGGCATGGTCTGGCCAGCACGGTCAACGAGCTGGCGCTGTTTCTGGCGGCGGGTGTACTGGCGGCGGGTTTGACCAGCCTGACCGGACAGTTGGGCGACTGGCTGCCGTTCGAGCGGTTCGGTCCCACACAGGCCAGCTTGCTACTGATGATCATGATCGGTCTCGCCACCTTGGGCGTGCATCCGGTCATCACCATCGCGGCCTGCGGGGTCTGGCTGGCCCCGCTACACCCCGAACCGAACCTGCTGGCGATCACCTTGCTGATGGCCTGGGGAATCGGCGTGCCGGCCAATCCGCTGTCCGGCCTGCACCTGATGATGCAGGGGCGCTACGGGATCGACGGCTACGCCTTCCTGCGCTGGAATGCCGGCTACGTGCTCAAGTGTCTGGGCATGGGGGTGGGGTTGCTCCATCTGTATGGAGTACTGCTGGGCGTTCCGGCTTGAATTTGCCGGTTTATCGGTCACGAAACCTGGGCTTGCGCTTTTCCTGAAATGCCCGCACCCCTTCCTGGGATTCCTCGGTGCCGTAGAACAGACTGACCGCCTGCAGGCCCAGCGCGGAAATGCCAGCGATGTGGGCGGTATCGGCGTTGAAGGAGCGCTTGGCCAGCGCCAGCGCGGTCGGGCTTTTCTCCAGGATTTCGGCGCACCAGCGCTCCACCTCGGCATCCAGTTCGGCATCGGGGACGGCTTTGTTCGCCAAACCCATTTGCACCGCTTCCGCCGCCGTGTACTGACGGCATAGATACCAGACCTCCCGCGCCCGCTTTTCGCCGATGACCCGCGCCATGTAGGCGGTGCCGAAACCGGGATCGACCGAGCCGACCTTGGGGCCGACCTGGCCGAATCTAGCCGATTCGGCGGCGAGGGTCAGATCGCACAGCAACGCCAGCACATGCCCGCCACCGATGGCATAGCCGCGCACCTTGGCGATCACCGGCTTGGGTACGTCGCGGATCACGCTTTGCAACTCCTCCAGCGGCAGGCCGATCACGCCGCGACCATCGTAATGGCCTTCGTGGGCCGACTGATCGCCGCCGGTGCAGAACGCCTTGTCACCAGCCCCGGTCAGCACGATCACCCCCACCGACCGGTCCCAGCCGGCGCGCTGGAAGGCGTGAATCAGTTCCTCGCAGGTCTGGGCGCGAAAGGCGTTGTACTTGTCGGGACGGTTGATGGTAAGGGTGGCGACGCCATCCGCGACAGCATATAAAATGTCATCGTAAATCATTATGATCGTTCCTCGCCGGTGGGCCATCCACCCGCGCTTGCGGATAAAGTTGCTATAAAAAAACCATGATTTCACTGTATTCAATAAAATCCCGACAATACTCAATCAGGTGGTCCCGTATCGCGTGGCGATGCCCCACATCGCGATGGGCAAGAATCCAAACGTTTCACCATCCAGTCACTACCACCTACCGCAGGCTTACCCCATCCATCACGCTCGCCAAGGGTCTGGCATGAACAACGACGAGATCACCAAGATGTTTGAACATTATCGGAATTTTCTGAATCCAGTGGTCAAGGCGAACAAGCTGTCCGCCGCCGTCCTGGAAACTCTGGTGTATTTTCACTTGTACACGCTGGGATCGCACGTCAACATCATTTTGCCCCAGATGAAAGAGGCGAGCGTCATCAGCAACCCGCAAGGCTTGCAGGCCTTTCTGACCCAGCAGACCGAAACCATCTCCAACCTGTATGGCAAATTCCTGGACGACACCCGAACGCTGTCCGATCTGGCGACGAATCTGGGGTCGAAATTCGACGAGCTAATCCAGGAAAACCTGCGTCTCATCGGCCATCAGAACGCGCAGCGGTATCAAAAGCCGTTGCATCTGGTGCTCAAGGCCAACGATCTGTCCAATACCGCGCTGGAAGCCTTCATGGATTTCCACCTGCACACCCTGCAATCGCACACCAGCCTTATGATGCGCCAGATGCAGGAAGCGAGCGCCATCCACGATCCCCAAAGCCTGCGGGCGTTCTTGCTTCAACAGGCCGAAACCATCTCTACGCTACACGGCCAGATCCTGGACGAGACCGAGGCGCTGTCCGGTTTGGCGACGCGGCTGCAGGCGGAATTCGACGAGTTGGTCCAGGAGAATTTACGGCTCGGCAACAATCCGGACGGCTAGAGACAAGCCGCCGACCCCGAAGTCTTCAAGGCACCAGCAAATCCCCGCCTTCCATGTGCAGCACTTCCACCCGCCAGCCGACCAGCAACACGCTGCCGACCTGGCGACGCATTCCAGTGTCGGTGAACTCGAACACGTACAGCCGCTCCAGCTTCAACCGACCGTCGCGGTCGCGCCGCCACCACAGCCGCTCCAGCGCCACGGTATCGTCCAGCAACTGCACGTTGCTCTGCTGACAGGCGCGGGAACTGGCGGTTCGGGCCTGTTCGCGGGCGCCGAGGCTATCGCGCCAGAACCACAGGCCGATGCCCATCGCCAGCATGATCCAGATCAGCGCCGACACACTCATAGCAGCGGTTTCAGCCGGGACAGAATATCGTCGCGGGCCTGAGCCAGCAGCGATTCCCGGTCGAGACTGTCGAGAATGTCCTGCACCACCCGCTTCGGCCCGCCCTCGCCCCAGGATTTGCCTTGGGCGAAATACTGTTCGGCGGCTTTTCCGACCACATAGGTACCATACCAGGCCACCGCGCCCTGCGCGCCGGCGGTCACCACCGTCGACAGTCCCAGACTGATGCCCTTGAGCGCCGCCGCCACCAGATTCATGCTCCACACCGTACCCATCAGAAACACCAGTTGGGTGAAAATAGTCTTGAGCAGGGAACCTGCCTCGTTCCGGCTGATCGGCAGGCCATACACCCGGCTCAGATGGATCATCATCGCCGCGTCGGTGGCGATCGCCGCCAGAATGTCGGCGATCGGAATCGGGTTCAACGCCACCGCCACGCCCTTGGCCAGGCAATAGTTGCGCACCACCTTTTCGGCCAGATCGTGGCGGATGGCGATGATCTCGCGGGTCAGCCGGTCGGAAAAACGACCGGCGAACAAGCCAGCATTGAGCGCCGCCATGGTTTTGCCCTCAGCCTTGAGGATGTCCCAGATCTGCTCGCGCAGCGCGTTGACGTCCGGCTGCGGTCGGCGGCGGGTCTCGGTTTCGTGGCCCTCGGCGTCCACCAGAATCACGATGCGCTCGGCCGGCTGGGCGGCGGCGGTCACAATATCCTGGGGTTGGATCAGCCCCACGGTGCGCGCGCGCAGAGTTTTCAGGAGCAATTCGCGGTCGGCCTGAGTGTAACGATCCATCTTGTTCAGCACCAGCACCAGCCGCTGCGCCGCGCCCCTGACTTCCCGCAGCGCCCGCAATTCGGTATCGGTGATATCGCCATCCACCACGAACAGGACCAGATCGCTGCGACTGGCCACATCGTGAGCGAGTTTCTCGCGCTCTTCGCCGGCCACCTCGTTGATGCCGGGGGTGTCGATCAGAAACACCCCACCAGCGTCGTACTCCTGCCAGCGGGCGTGCGCGGCGCGGGTAGTTTCGCCATGCAGCGGGCTGGTCGAGAAGCGCATCTCGCCCAGCAAGGCGTTCAGCAGCGCCGACTTGCCGACGCTGACCCGGCCGAACACGGCGATATGGATGTGGCCATGCTCGATTTTCTCCAGCAGCAGTTGCAATTGTTGGTAATCTTCGGCCAGCGTCGCCCGCACCGGCGGCGGCACCCGCTGATCGTCCAACAACTCGCGCAGGCTCTCGCGGGCCAGAGCCAGGTGGGTATCGCCGCTAACCGGCCGCGGCTCCAGCACTTTCTCCATCCCGTTGTCGCGCCCAAACCAGTTGGGCCAGACGTTTTGCACGCGCTTCCAGATCTTCACTCAGGTTATCCTCGAACATCCGCAGGGCCGGCCCGCTCGCCAGATCGCCGCGGCTTTCCAGGGAGCGGGCCACCGCCTTCCCCAGACTCTCGAATATCAGACCATAGACCACGGCGTGCATCATCCCGCCCACCACCGTACCCATGCCGGGAAACGCCTTGAACACGTTGCCGACCAGGGCCAGCAACAGATTGAGGCTACGCTTGAGCTGGTTGCCGGCCAGATCCAGGAACCGCTGCATGTCCACCTCGCGCGCCGGTACTTCGTACAGCGCGCATAACTCCTTCATCAAATTGAAACCCAGATAACCCTGAATCAGTACGTCGGTGCCCGGACTGACCGCCGCCAGCGCGCCGAACACCGCCTTGCGCGAATAGCCCTGAACGATGGCGTCGGCCTTTTCGCGCCGGTGCTGGGCGACCGCCGAATCCAGCTTCTGTTGGGCCAGCACGAACACCGCCGTGTCGCGCAAGGCGTCCAGCACTTGGGGATCGCTGTCGAGATAGCGCTGCAAAGCCCGGCGCAAGTCCTCGATCCGCGGCTGGCGCTCGCGCAGGGTGGTCTCCTCGCGGCCATCGTGGTAGATGCGGGTGACTTCTTCCGTACCGCCACACTGTACCGGCGCCACCTCCAACCGCTCGCCGACCCGCTCGGCCAACCGCTCGCGCACCAACTCCAGTTCCCGCCCGGTGTAGCGGTCCATCTTGTTCAGCGCCACGATCAGCGGGCTGCCCAGTTCCACCAAGGTTCGCAGCGCCTGATATTGATCGCGGGTCAGATCGCCCTCGCAGACGTAGACGACTACATGGGCGCGCAAGGCCTCGTCGCGGGCGGTCTGATCCAGCGCGGCGCCCGCCTCGTTCAACCCCGGCAGGTCGGCCAGAATCAGCCGGTCGCCGGCCGAACTGGTCCAGGTGTAATAAGTCACCTGGCGGGTGGTGCCGCCGCGCGCGTCCACCGCAATGTCGGTCCCCGGCATCAAGGCCCGGATCAGCGAGGACTTGCCGGCGCTGATCTCGCCGAACACCGCCACCACGATCTCGCCCGCCGCCCGCCGCCGCTGCAATTCCTCCAGTTCGCGACGGATAGCGTCCACTTGCACCCCGGACGCCTCGCTGCGCTCCAGCCGCTCGCGCAGGGTCGCTTCGTCCGGCGGCTTGGCCGGGACGGCGGGGCGGGATTTGTTGGCGGGTCGGCCCCAGTTCAGCACCCGCCAGACTCCGTAGGCGCCGCCCGCGCTCAGTACGCCCAGAATCAGCAGGTAGATGACCCAGAACATGGTCGGCTTCTGCTGCAAACGATCCCACACCGACAGTCCGAGATCGGTGAGATACAGCACCAGCACCAACAGGAAAGCGACGCCGACGCTGGCCCCGACCGCCAGCAACAAACGGATGGGCATCCAGGCTCGAGCGGCGGGCGACAACGGGAGCGGGGGGAGTTTAGGCAGGGACGGCATCGGCGACGGTGAACAGTTCGTGGAAAGCGGGCGGCACGCGCTGGACCGCGCGCCGCGAGTAGTCGAAGAACACGATGCCGGTCTTGGCCCGCGCCACCTCGCGGCCGCTGATCTTCTCGGTCACCCGATAAACGAAATCGCAGCCATACTGGTTGAAATCGGTCACCGCCACCGCGATTTCCAGCGTCTCACCAGGGAACGCCTCGGACCTGTAGACGATGACGCTGTCGGCCATGATGAGCCCGAAGCCGTAGATATCCAGCTCGCCGAGCCCATAATTCGCCAGAAATTGAACCCGCGCTTCATGCAGCAAGCCCAGCAGGGAGTCGTTGCCCATGTGCCCGCCATAATTGACATCGGTGATCCGCACCCGCAATTCGGTGGCGAACGGAAAACTCGCCGGCAGGTCCAGTTTGATTCGCGCCATGATCCACCTCGACAACAGTGTGAAATTCGCTATCTTAATTAAAGCGTTAATCCAGCGGCCGTCGGGTGGGAAGCGGCGGTCGCGGCGGGAATTGTAAACGATGCTTTCACGCAATTCAGTGCTGATCTCGTCGTCGAGCAGCGGCGCTTGATTGAGATCGGCATCGCTCATGCGGATTTCCCTCCGGCGGTGCGAATGCGACAAGCATACACAAAGCCCGCGGCTTGTCCTACCATGCGGGCGGGAAAATCCAGGCTGACGGGTTAGTGAAATGGGTATTGAAATCGAACATAAATTTCTGGTCCACGATGACTGCTGGCGCCAGCAGGTCGAACGCTCGGTGCGGATGCGGCAGGGCTACCTGACCAGCGATGTCCGCTGCTCGGTGCGGGTGCGGGTGGCCGGCGGCCAGGGATTTTTGAACATCAAGAGCGGGACGCTCGGCATCCAGCGCAGCGAGTACGAATACCCCATCCCGCTGGCCGACGCCGAGGAAATCCTCGACGCCCTGTGCGAGAAGCCACTGGTGGAAAAAACCCGCCATTTCCTGCGGTTCGGCGCGCATCTTTGGGAAATCGACGAGTTCGCCGGCGCCAACGCCGGACTGATCGTGGCGGAAGTGGAACTGAGCCGTCCCGACGAACCATTCGCCCGGCCCGACTGGGCGGGCGAGGACGTCTCGCACGATATTCGCTACTACAACTCGCAACTGGCCCGGCATCCCTACAGCACCTGGTCATGAACGAGCGGCTGATTCGCATCAGCATTCCCGACCAGCGGCTGGAACTGCTGGAGCAAGGCGTGGTGGTGGCGAGCTACCCGGTGTCCACCGCCCGCAATGGTCCTGGCGAACAGCGCGGCAGCAATTGCACCCCGCGCGGCTGGCATCGCATCCGTATCAAGATCGGCGCTGGCCTGCCGCCCGACACGGTATTTGTCGGCCGACGGCCGACCGGCGAAATTTACGGCGCGGAGCTGGCGGCCGGTTACCCGGAACGGGATTGGATCCTGACCCGAATTCTGTGGCTGACCGGTCTGGAACCGGGGTTCAACCGGGGCGGCGACCGCGACACCCTGCGCCGGTTCATCTACATTCACGGTTGCCCGGACGATGCGCCGATGGGAGCGCCGCTCTCGCACGGTTGCATCCGCATGCGCAACCGGGATTTACTGGAACTATTCGAACGGGTGGAAGCGGGCGACCGGGTATTAATCGCCGGCTGAAGCTGTGACCGGTCGCGTTCGGGAGGCCCCGTTTAGTTTTCGTCGCGCGACGGGAGCGCCGCGCCGGGGTGGTTCGAAGTGCGCGGGCGAACTGATCCGCGGAACCGAGCGGCCCCGCGCGTTCAGGAGACCCCGCCCAGCTTGGGCCGCAGGCTGTCGAGCACGCTCTTGAATGCTTCCTGGTTGTTGGGGTTGAGTTCGCTGAGCGTGTGGTGGGCTTCGTAGACGATCCGAGTCAGTGTGTCCTTGTCGCAAGGGTCGGGAATCGCCAGTTGCCGCAGCGTCGCCGAGATGGTCTCGCCGGTGTCGCGGATGTTGAAAATCTCGTAGAACCCCAGGTTTTCCAGGATCTGGTTGACATCGGGGTTGGTGGACAGCAGGGTAGTCTGGTGGGCGAAATGCTGGCGGTTGAAGTTGGCGATCTTGGCCAACAGACCCAGGCTGGTGCTGTCGATGGAGTGGGCGTCGGTCAGATCCACGACGATATCGTCGTAATCGGCTTGGGCGAACAACCCATCCAGAAAATCCCCCAGCGCGCAGCCCATGGTGTAGCGCACGTCGCCGATCAGTTTGAGGATGTAGGTATTGCCCTGCTTGACGTAAAACGCCGCTCCCGATTCCATTCACTCCGTCCTCTTGATCAGCAACAAGGTGACGTCGTCCGGCAACGGGCCCACGCGATCCAGGCCCAGCGTCTGAATCAGATTTTCAATGTCGAGGTCGGTGTCGCGGATCAGATCCAGCAGAAAGGCTTGCTTGTCGCGCAGGGTGGCTTGCGGCAGAGTTTCGAGAATCCCGTCCGAAATCAGCGCCAGGACGAACCGTTGCGGCAAACACAGGGATTCGGTCTGGTAGCTGGCAAAGTCGAACAACCCGATCGGCAGGCTTTTCTTGCCGACATAGCAGGCGCGTTCGCCGTCGAACAGGATCGGGAACGGGAACTGGCCGCCGCTGCTGTAGCGCAACTGATTGCTCGACCAGTCGATCACGCCGTAGAACATGGTCAGGTATTTATCCATGTGGCAGCCGAAGATCTCCCGGTTCAGGCGGCTCAGAGTCTCGGCCGGATTCAGAATGCCCTTGTCGCGGTTTTGCCGGCGCAGTTCGCGGTAACGGCCCATGTAGCTCTTGAGCATCACGGTCACAAAGGCCGACGAAACGCCATGGCCGGACACGTCGGCGATGTAGAAGCCGAGATGATCGCCGTCGATGGCGAAATAGTCCACGAAATCGCCGCTCAGGTACTGGGAGGTCAGCAGGTGACGGCTGAAGCGGTAATTGCGGTACACCTTGTCGTTTTCCGGCAGCAACTGGAATTGGATGCGCCGCGCCGCCGACTCGTCTTCCTGCAAGCGTCGCAGGGTTTGCCGCAACTGCTCGTTGACGGCTTCCAGATGCTCGCGATGCTCGCGGTTTTCCCGCCGCAGGCAAGCGCGTTCCAGAGCATGATTGATCGCGTGCTCCAGCACCGCCATGTCTTCGATCGGCTTGGTGACGTAATCCCAGGCGCCGAGCTTGAGCGCCTGAATGGCATCGCTCATGCCGCCCATGCCGGAGACCACCAGGATCGGCAACTCGGGAAAGTCGCGGGTGATGGTGGCGAGCACCTGCAACCCGTCCATGCCGGGCATGCGCAGGTCGCACAACACCAGATCGGGTTGCTCGCGTCCGATCAGGTCGATGCCGGTCTGGCCATCGCCGGCCTGGATC
Source organism: Candidatus Contendibacter sp. (assembly GCA_049290615.1). Taxonomy (GTDB): domain Bacteria; phylum Pseudomonadota; class Gammaproteobacteria; order Competibacterales; family Competibacteraceae; genus Contendibacter. The sequence continues at coordinate 12,538 of JBATNZ010000049.1, read as the reverse complement.
ACCTCGAAACCGCTGTCCTCCAGATAGGCGGTAAGGATCTCCCGGACCATATCTTCGTCGTCGATCGTCAGGATGCGGGCGGGCTGGGCGCTCATGGCGAGTCTCCGCGCGCCGCCAGCGTCCACGCCGCCGCCGCCAGCGGCGCCATGTCGCCCAGCGGCTTGTGATAGACCCGGCTGTCGTCGAGACCCATGATACGCAAATCGTCGGGCAGGCTGTAGCCGGAGGAACCGGTGTGAATCAGGAATTCCATGTCCGGGTAGATTTGATGCAGGACGCGAATGGCGCTGTTGCCATCCATGTCCGGCAGGCGCATGTCCATGATGCAGACCCGGCAGACCCCACCGGCGCGCAGCCAGCCCAGCGCCGGGGCAACGGACTCAAACGCCGCCACGCGCCAGCCTTCGTCTTCCAGGTACGCTTTCAGGTTTTCCCGAATCATGGTTTCGTCGTCGACGATCAGAATCCAGTCGGTCATGGCAATGCCTCTCGGGCCGGGGGCAGGCGGATGCTGAAACGCGCGCCCTGCCCCGGCTTGGACATCGCCGACAGCCGGCCGTTGTGCTGCTCGGTGATGATGAAGTAGGACACCGACAGACCAAGACCGGTGCCGACGCCCACATCCTTGGTGGTGAAAAAGGGTTCGAAGACGCGCTTGAGCGTTTTTTCGTCCATGCCGGGGCCGTTGTCAATCACTTCGATCAAAGCGTATTCCGGTTCATGCAGAGTGCGCAACGTGATGGTGGGTGACAATGTCCCCTCTTCGGCCATGGCCTGGGCCGCGTTCTTGAGCAGGTTCAGAATCACCTGCTCGATTTCCGTCTTGTCGCAATACACCAGGCGCAGGGTAGGATCGTAGTCGCGTTCGATGGCGATCCGTTTGAAATCGTACTTTTTTTTCAGATCGTAGTCGCTGGCGGCCAGCCGCAGCACGGTTTCCAGCATCTCGTCCAGATCCACCGGCGCGAAACGCGATTCGCTGCGCCGGCTGAAGGAGAGCATGTCGGCGACGATCTTGGCCGCGCGGGCGCCGGCTTCGCGGATGCCTTCCAGGAAATGCAGAATCTGGCGCTGCTCCAGATAACAATTAAGCCGGTCCAGGTCGATGCCGATGGCGTTGGCGACCGCCCGATTTTGCGGCATGTCCGGGGCCACGCGGCGCAGGATGTTCTGGCTGCCCTGCAGGATCGCCCCCAGCGGGTTGTTGATTTCGTGCGCCATGCCCGCCGCCAGGCCGCCGACTGAAAGCATTTTTTCCGTTTGCACCATCATGGATTCGATCCGGGCCCGGGCGGTGACGTCATCCATGCGGATCACGGCTCCGCTCGCGCTGTCCGCTATCAAAGGATAGACCATGACATCGGCATAGTGCAGTTCGCCCTGGACATCCAGCGTCATCCGTGGGGTCTTGATGGGACGACCGAGGCGGATCGCCTGCCGCACCTGCTCGAATTGGCCTTCCAGTTGCGGGAACACATCGCTGAAGAAGCGACCCTGCGCCGCTTCCCACGACACGCCGCTGGCCTGTTCGGCGGGCTGGTTCAACACCGTGATGTAGCCCCAGGGATCTACCCCAATCAACACCGATGGCATCGAATCGATGATGTTTTTGAGATAAAGCCGCATCCGCGCCACCTCTTCCTTGGCGCGCTTCTGCTCGGTGATGTCGATAGCCACGCCCAACGCGACGGTTTCGTTCGAACCCGGTTCGAGGAAGGGGATTTTGAGCGTTTGCAGGGTGCGGACATGGCCGGCGTAATCGGTGAAGGTTTCCTCGGGGATGAGCTTGGACGCGCCGCTTTCGATCACTTCCAGGTCATCGGCCAACATCCGCGCCACTTCCTCGTCCACGCCATGAACGATGCGATGGGAACGGTTGACCAGCTCATCGACGGTCATGCCATAGGCCTCGGCGGTAGCGCGATTGGCCAGGAGGAGGCGCCCATGGCGGTCCTTGGCGAAGATCATGTGCGGCACCAGATCGATGATGCGCCGCAACCGCGCATCGCTCTCATGCAGGGCCGCCTCCGCCTTGATCTGTTCGGTGATGTCGGTGCCGGTGCCACGATAGCCTAGAAACCGGCCCTGGCTGTCGCAAACCGGTTTGCCGCTGACTTTCAGATGGCGACCCTCCCTGAGGCTGCCGCTCAGCCGGGTCTGATAGACGAAATCACGAAACGGCTGGTGCTTTTCCAGGATTTCCCGATGCTGGCGCCATTTTTCGGGATCGGCGACCGAATCCATCGTGGCCAGTTCCCAACGGGTAAGGCCGAGTACGTACCGCGGGGCGATGCCGGTCAGGGCATAAAAGCGTTCGGACAAATAGGTAAAGCGCAGATTCTCGTCCATCTCCCAAATCCAGTCGCTGGCGGCTTCAGTCACGTCGCGAAAACGCGCTTCGCTTTCGCGCAGCGCCGTTTCCACCTGCTGGCGCTCGTTCAGTTCCCGCTGCAATTGCTGGGTACGCTGCGCTACCTGACGCTGCAACAGCCAGGACCACAACAGCGCGGCGACCGTAACCACGCCCAGTGGAATCAGGAGCCAGACGGCATGGCGCAGCATCACCGTGAATCCGTCGGTTTCCTGCTCCACCGGCCCAAACCAGCGGTCGAGCAGGACTCCATGGTAAGAGAAGGGATCGAGGACGGTAATAGTTGTGGCGCCAATGACCGCAACCAACGCCAGCCCCAAATAAAACTGTCGAGACCAACCGTACCGTCGGGGCGCGGAAGGGATCGGTGGGGACGGCGTGGTGGATGACGAGGAAGATGTGGGCATGTGGGCTGGCGAAGGTGACGTTAATCGTTATCATAAGGCCATTTACGGCGAATAGGCCGATGCGGGGCGCAAATCATGGCATTGGGACCGGTAATGCTGGGACTGGAAGGGGTGGAACTGACCGCGCGGGAGCGGGAACTGCTGCGCCATCCGCTGGTGGGTGGGGTCATCCTGTTCACCCGCAATTATCAGTCGCCAGCGCAGGCAGCGGCGCTGACCGCCGCTATTCACGCCCTGCGCCAGCCCCGTTTGCTGGTGGCGGTGGATCATGAAGGCGGCCGGGTACAGCGATTCCGCGATGGTTTTACCCGCCTGCCGGCGGTGCGGCGACTCGGCGAAATTTACGACCAAGACCGGATGCGCGCCAAGCAACTGGCCCGGGTTACCGGCTGGCTGATGGCCACCGAGTTGCGGGCGGTGGGCGTGGACCTCAGCTTCGCCCCGGTACTGGACCTGGATCACGGCTTGAGCGGTATCATTGGCGACCGGGCGTTTCACCACAATCCTGAAAGCGTGGCCGATCTAGCCCACGCCTATGCCAGTGGGATGCAGAAGGCCGGCATGGAAGCGGTCGGCAAGCACTTCCCCGGCCATGGCGGCATTGCCGCCGACTCCCATCTGGAGCTGCCGGTGGACCCACGCCCGCTCGCCGCCCTGGAAGCAGCGGATTTGCTGGCCTTCGAGCGGATGATCCACTATGGACTGGCGGCGCTGATGCCCGCGCATGTGGTGTATCCAGCGGTGGATGATCGACCGGCTGGATTCTCGGCGCGCTGGCTGAAGGACATTCTGCGCCAGCGGCTGGAATTCCAGGGCGTGATCTTCAGCGACGACCTGGACATGGCCGGCGCGCACGTTGCCGGCTCGCCACCGGAACGGGCCGGCGCGGCGCTGGCGGCCGGCTGCGACATGGTGCTGGCCTGCAATGATCGCCACGCCGCCGTCGCCATTCTCGACCATCTGCGCTATGTCCCCGACCCGGTGACCCAGGTGCGGCTGATCCGCCTGCACGGGCGCAGCCACCTCACCGTGGAACGGCTGCATCGCAATCCGGTTTGGCAGCGAGCGGTGCGACTGGTGCATGATTACGATGCGTTCCCGCTGCTGGAGATGGATATCTGAGAGACTGTCTAAAAACCCCTCGCCCGCAGGCGGGAGAGGGGTTGGGGGTGAGGGTCGTGGATTCAACGACTTACCCCCTCACCCTAACCCTCTCCCCCTTGGCAGGGGGAGAGGGGACTGAATGATTACTGTTTTGGGAGTCGGCAATGTCCAGCATCACCGCCGAACAGGCGCTCGCCGCGTTGCGCGAGGCCGAGTTGCTCTGTACGCCGGAGCAGATCGAAACCGCTCTGGATCGCCTGGCCGCCGCCATCGCCGCCCGGCTGGAAGGCCGCGATCCCCTGGTGCTGATGGTGATGAACGGCGCGTTCGTGACGGCTGCGGGGTTGTTGTCCCGGCTGCGGTTTCCGCTACGGGTCGGCTACCTGCACGCCACTCGCTATCGCGGCGGCACGCGCGGCGGCGAAATCGCCTGGATCGCTCGCCCACGGCCGGCGGTGGCCGGGCAGGTGGTGTTGGTGGTGGACGATATTTTCGACGAGGGCGACACCCTCAAGGCGATCCTGGACGAGGTGCGCCGGCGGGGCGCGATGGCGGCCTATAGCGCGGTGTTGGTGAACAAGCGGCACGACCGCAAGGTTCCGGGCCTGACCGTGGATTTCGTCGGTCTGGAGGCGCCGGACCGCTACGTGTTCGGTTGCGGCATGGACTATAAGGACTACTGGCGGCAATTGCCGGCCCTTTATGCCGCCCGCGACTGAGCGTCCAGCGAACGTCGCGCTCGATCCCCTGTCTCGATTCCGCTTGCGAGAAGCCATGTCATGACTCCCGCCGTCGCCATTATCGGAGGCACCGGCCTCACTGCCCTGGACACCCTGAAAATCACCCATCGGGAAACCCAGTCCACCCCCTATGGCGAGCCATCCAGTCCCTTGACTCACGGCGAACTGGGCGGCCAGGCCGTGGTGTTCCTGGCCCGGCACGGTCAGCACCACACCCTCCCGCCGCACAAGATCAACTACCGGGCCAATCTCTGGGCGCTGCACCGAATCGGCGTCACGCGGGTTATCGCGGTGGCGGCGGTCGGCGGAATTCGCGCCGACATGGCGCCTGGCGCCCTGGCCTTCCCGGATCAGCTCGTGGATTACACTTGGGGACGGCACTGCACCTTCTTCGAGGACAACCTCACCCACGTCACCCATATTGATTTCACCGAGCCGTACTGCGGCGAACTGCGGGCGCGGCTGATTGATGCCGCCCGCGCGTTGAATTTCGATGCCCGCGAGTCCTGCACCTACGCCGCGATGCAGGGGCCGCGGCTGGAAACGGCGGCGGAAATCCGCAGGCTGGAGCGGGACGGTTGCGATATCGTTGGTATGACCGGGATGCCGGAAGCGGCGCTGGCTCGCGAATTGGGTCTGCGCTATGCCGCCTGCGCGGTGGTCGCCAACCGGGCGGCGGGCAAGACGCCAGGCGAAATCACCATGGCCGAGATCGAGCGGAATTTGGTCGAGGGCACGAGCAAGGTCAAGACCTTGCTGGCGCGCGTTATTCCGATTCTGGACGAAGCTCCCGCGCTTCGCGCCGATCAAGAGCGAAGCGCGACAGGCAGTGTCCTTCTGTAAATTTCCCGTAATCCGAACTGCGGGCCACGCGAGCACCGTGTGCATCGCTCAGCAAGATCAAGGGGTTAAGTTATGGTCGACGATCTGGCCCGTGCCACGGGCCATCGCCATCACAGGAAAAGTTGCAGAAGGACGAATTTTTGGAATTCGCATCCGGCGGCTGTCGTTTCGCTCTGGTGCGATGATTGGGATGTCGGTTGGCGGAGGATGGGTGCGATGGTTCATCAACACGCTGATAGCGTTGGGTAGTATGTCGCCATGCGAGATCGCTTTCTTGTATTCGGCGCTCCTCAGATCGAACAGGCCGAGATTGATGAAGTGGTGGATTCGCTGGTTTCCGGCTGGCTGGGAACCGGGCCAAAGGTGGCGCGGTTCGAACACGAGTTCGCAGCCTATAAAGAGGTCGCCCATACGGCGGCGGTGAATTCCTGTACCGCTGCCTTGCATCTGAGCCTGTTGGCGGCGGATCTGCATCCGGACGATGAGGTTATCACCACGCCGCTGACGTTCTGCGCAACCGTCAACGCGATCCTCCACGCCGGGGCGACGCCGGTGCTGGCGGATGTGGACCCGGTAACGATGAATATTGATCCGGCGCGGGTCGAGGCGAAGATCACGGATCGCACTCGGGCGATTCTGCCGGTGCATTTTGCCGGGCGGCCGTGCGAGATGGATGCGTTGATGGTGCTGGCTGATCGGCATGGGTTGAAGGTGATCGAGGATTGCGCTCATGCCATTGAGACCGAGTACCATGGGCGCAAGATGGGGACCTTTGGCGATTTTGGCTGTTTTTCGTTTTATGTCACCAAGAACGTGGTCACCGGCGAGGGTGGGATGGTGGTGGCGCGGCGCGAAGAGGATATTGCCCGGATTAAGGTGCTGGCCCTGCACGGGATGAGCAAGGATGCCTGGAAGCGCTTTAGCGATGCGGGTTTCAAGCACTATCAGGTCGTCGAGTTGGGCTTCAAGTACAACATGATGGATCTTCAGGCGGCTATCGGAATTCATCAGTTGGCGCGGGTGGAGAGTAACTGGATCAAGCGTCAGGCGGTTTGGCGGCGCTATAACGCGGCGTTCGAGGATTTGCCGATAGGCTTGCCAGCCGATCCCGCGCCTGACACTCGCCATGCCTATCATCTTTACTCGATCCTGATCGATGAGGCGAAAACTGAGATCAGGCGGGATGCGTTTCTCGATGCGATGACTGCCCGGAATATCGGGGTGGGCGTGCATTATCTGAGTATTCCCGAGCATCCGTTTTATCAGCGGGCCTTGGGTTGGCGGCCAGAGGAGTATCCAAATGCGATGCGGATCGGACGGCAGACGGTGAGTTTGCCGATTTCGGCCAAGTTGTCCGACGACGCTGTGGGGAGCGTCATCGAAGCTGTTTTTGACGTTCTTGGGAAAACGGGTGGATGAAGACGGATTCGTTCGTGCATGCGGTGGCGTTGCTGCGGCAGGCGCAGACGAGGCCCGATGCCCAACTGTCCTTCGAGCAGACGCTGGAATTCGTGGAAACCATTCTGGTGTATCAGTGCCCTCAATGGGGCCGAGAGGAGATCAAGGCGATGTTGGGCTTGGATACCGAATTGAAACCGGCGCTACTTTATCTGGATGTCCAGCCAGACTCTTGATAATCCGCATCCGTTGCGAATTCACTTGGAAACAGACAATATCGCTCTGATGCTTTTGCAAGTGACCCCGTGCGGCTAACCCGGCAACCGCCAGATAAAAAGAGCGTCCGCATAATCGAGCAGTGGTACAGAGGCATCACGCCATAGGCGAGCCTCAAGCCGAGCCACAGCGGCGTGGAAACGAGTGGGAATCCAACCGTAACGTATGCCATAAACCAACGGAAAGTGTCCCCGCCGAATTTGCCGCCACTCCTGCAAGACAAGTCCAGACTGGGTAAATAACGCCACTAGCTGTTCTGGAGTACGCTGGACTTTATGATGTTCAGGTTGTAAGTGGGTTTTACGCCTGACCTGTTCGACTGCCACTACCCATCCCCCCGGCTTGAGCAATCGGCGGAATTCGTTCGCCATCGCCAGCAGGCGAGAATTTTCGTGAATGTAAAGCAAGACCCCTGTGCAGGTCAGGGCATCGACAGATCCATCGGCAAAAGGTAGTCGGTATCCGTCATAGGCCATGACCTGTCCGGCTAGTTGCGGATGCAACCGAACAGCCTCCGTCAGCATAGCTTCGGACAAGTCAACTCCTACCCCAAAAATATCCGGTCGCACACTTCGAAACGAGGCAAGAAAAACGCCGGTGCCGCAGCCAAGATCGAGTACCAGCGCAGATTCTTGGAGTCTATTTAGCACCGGAAATAGGGCTAGGTGATGGCATAGTGATATATAAGCATTCTTGAAACCGCAGCAATCATTGGGATCAATAGCGGCAGCCTGTCCAGCACTGTTGGCCATGAAATTCCAATATTGCCTGGTTTTATCAAAACCATCATCTTTCATGGTTCGCTCCTCAAACGCACTGAAAGGTAAATAGAAACCAGAACCAGCAAGAGAAGCTCTCCCAGCGTGAATACCAATCGCACCACCGTAGCCATCGCCAATAGGTTGCCGGTATTGTAACCAAGTCCTGCTCCCATAAGCACGAACCCTCCCTCACGAACCCCGATACCCCCCGGAATTACCGCAATGAGGCTGGAAACAAGCCAAGCACCAGAGTAGAGCGTCGCCAGTACGACAATATCCGCGAGAGTTATACCGGCATCAAATGCAAGTAGCAAACCTGCCCAAACTCCGAAGTATGTACCCCACTCCACCGCCACATTCACACACAACCCTAGCAAGGTCGCGAAGGGTAGGTGTATTGGTCCTGCATGGGTTTGCCAGCACGCTGGCAAACTTCTCTCCACGCCGCCTTGCCCTACCCAAAGCATCGTTCCCACAGCGCCAATGAACGCTAGAAGTACACCCATCCATCCACCCAAGACACCACCCAATGCAAAAAAACTCAATAAAAGTGCGAGTAGTGCATGATTGACGCTGGCAACAGTCGCCTGTTGCCAGGGAATGTGCTCTGTCAGACGGCGCACCTGATACGCGAACCCCCATACCTTGCCGGGTAGGTATTTCAGGGGTTGGGCGATGACGTAAACAGTCACGGCCAGACTCCCGACCTTGAACGGATAACGCCCGGCGCAGACCAGCACTGCAAAACTGACTGCGGAGGCTAGCAACATGCCCCCGGCAACTGGAACGGTCCAGACCAGCGCCCATCCATCGAACCGATGCAAGGACTCACGCGCTTCGGCAAAGGTTCGCGACAGCGCCCAAGCCAGCGCCGCTAGCGCCAGCACCACCAATGCAACAGTCATCCAACGCCGAAACTGCTTCATCCTCGCATTAGGCCGCGCAAGGCCGCCACGGTACGCATAGCCGTCAGTAAAATGCGCCCGATGGCGCCCAAGGCTATCGTGCAGGTGCTCTTCATGGACGTCACCCCACCCCATTTTTCCTTGAACTTGACAAGCGCTGGCTGATCGGCGGGGGAAGCCATCAGGTTGAAGCGCAATGCACCACGATCACGCGCGGCGACAATCGCTTCAGTCATCAGGCCATAACCGGGTCTCAGATTCGCATGATATCGGTCAAATCCACCATGGAGGTAGTGACTCGTAACACCATCATGCGCGACAGCGATAAAGCCACAGACCTCACCACCAGGAGTTTCTCCTACACGGGCGAAGACTCTTGGATCACGCTCGGAAAGTGCAACTAGAGCATCGAAATAGGCTTTCGTATAACGTTGCGTACCACCGTGGTGCGCAACGGTGCCAGAATATTGAGTAAATATTATTTCGGCATCTGCCGCCGTTGCTGGACGGGTTATCAAACCTTCCCGGCGGGCGCGACGAGTTTTGTAACGCACATCAGGCTCAAGTGCTTCCTCCTTCCACTCGGACAGGTTTTCAATAACGGTCTCCGGGAGAATGACATCGCCAGCGTTGGTCTGTCGATCATCGACGTATGCCGTGAACCTCAGCGCGTGCGCTCCACGCTCTTTCAAAAAGAGATGGGTTTCAGGCGCTTTCATCAGGAGAATTGTGTTGGGGTCGGATAAACCGATGGGAAACTCTGCATAGGCAAGACAAAAAGGTCCAGCACGAAACAGTGTAAATTGTATTGGCGTCTCGCCGGGCATTATGATGGTACGCGCACCAAATCCCTGCTCGAGCACGGCACCCCAGTCGGGAGAGTGAAAAAATCTCGACACAATTACTCTCTCAATCCTGGCTTACGTAGCAGGAAAACAAACCCAGGTGACAGCGGGGTCAGTACCCGCAGGAGTAATGTGGGTAGAACAGCTAATACCTTGTCCCATGCCTGCCCACGTTCGTATAGAGTCGGGTGCTTCAAGATGAAAGGGACCGCGTTTATTACCTGAAAATTCTTGAACCAGCGTAACAATTGCCAGTAATGAGTAGAATAAGCATCCAGTACGGCTTTCGATCCAAAAAGATGCATTAGCCGAACCGCGAAACTCCGAGGCAACCAGTGGACGAAAGGCCAAAAAACATGGGGTTCGATGGGAAATAGCAGATTCGGACCGGCAAAATAAGCATATCCGCCCGGTTTCAGAATACGATGCATGAACTCAATCAGCGCTTCCGGGTCTGGCACATGTTCGTAGACTTGGTTGCAGACGACGACATCGACTGAACCAGGCCTAGGGTAATCGCCGGTATAGTCTCCCTGGATGAATTCCAGGTTGGGATGAGCGTCTTTTAGCGTCGGCCAACGCTGCCAGGGAGAAGGGTCAATCGCCGTTATGCGTCCGACCTGCAGGGCGAGATGGGCAGCAATCTCACCGCAACCGCAGCCCACATCCACCCAGTAACTTTTTGAAAAATCCAGCCCAGCTATTAACCGCAGGGTGGTAAGAATCGCTGCGGCTTTTTGCGAACGATTTTGGTCGCCCCAGTTCGGGTCAGGTGGGTGGGAGCCGAGAGGGAGGGTTCGATTCATCTTGAAGTCCGCGCGTAATCCGCTGGCATCACTCAATGTTCACCGTTTGACGTAAAGACCTCTTCCAAGCGGCTGGCTTCCAACAAGTGCTCGCTCCAAAGCTCCAATCGATCCGAGGGCGCCTCCCGCAACCGGTTTTCCACCCAGGCTGGCAATTCGCCAAAACGCCGTGTCAACAACCGATGCAAAACCTGGATTTCGCCTTGTTGCAATTCCTGTTGCAATCCCTGCTGCAATCCTTTTTTAATCCCGATTCGCTCCACGCTCGTCACATAACGCATGATCTGTTGCTCCTCGTACTGTTGCAGTGCCGCCTATAACCGGTCTTCCTCAAGACGAGCCGAGCGCTCAGGCGACGATTTCCATGAGGCTGATTTCATGCAGGCGCGCCGGAGACAGCGCAAGGCCATTAGGCCAGCATAAAGCCCCCGCATCGATAAAAAACCGCTGAAGATAGGCTTCATCGTGCAAAGGTTTCAGCAAAGGCCCTTGCCGTGCTGCCAAGTAGGCATTCACATCGAACGCCCCGCGCTGGCCATCTGAAAAGACCAGATCGATCTGATGATCGCCCCTGTAGTGAGCTTCTAACAGCTTAATCATGATCGGCTCCTTGAATGCGCTCCAGTGGTTCAAAATGCTGAGCTCGCTCCCAGTTGTCCAGCAGTTCTTGCTGATAGGTAAGGCAAAAAGAGGATCTATTTCTCAGCATTAATCATTGCGTTCAGATTGCGCGCCGTGGCGGTGACATCGAAAGCGGCCGCCGCCGAACCAAGTCCATCCTTGAAGTCCGCCGGCGCCGAGGTCAGCGCGTGGCGCAACGCTTGGGCGATACCGGCGGCACTCACGGTCGTCGCCAGTATCCCGCAACGATGGTCCGCGATCAGTTGCGGTAAATCCCCAACCGGACTGGCAATCACCGGACACCGCATCTGCATCGCGTCCGAGAAAATTACCGGAATACTCTCAATGCGCGATGGAATCACCACATAATCAGCCCAGGCCAGCAAGTCCCGCGCCCCATCGCGATCCAGATAGCCACCAACAGCAATGGGGCGGCCCGCGTTCATGAGTGGCGCGGCTTGCGTCCGCACCCAATCGGCAAGCGGTCCGCCACCGTGAATACGCATGGTCTCGATATGTCGCCAGTCCTCGTCGCGCAACAATTCCAGCGCCTGCAACAACAGATCAATCCCCTTGTTGGGATGCCAGCGGCCCAGAAACGCGAAGCGGTATGGGGGGCGATCACGCAGTATTTTAACCCGGCCATCGGTAAGCGTCCGGCAACTCGGCAGAAAGGCGCAGGGCTTGCCTCCGATCCGCTCGACATCGTTCTTGAGGGCCAGGCCGTCGGCGTAGCGGTTCGAGGCGTTGCGCAGCACCCACCGCAGCAGGCTTCGCACCACGGGCACCTTGCCCAGCGTCCAAATGTCGCTACCGAGCGCCCACACGCTGTAGGGAATGCCGAATCGCCGACCGGCTTGCATGGCCCAATATCCACTCGGCAGCACCCATAACGCGAAGATATGCGTGACCGGCGACTCCGCGCACGCCTGCCTGACGGTCTTACCACCCGCCCGCAGGGTCGTGATGATCGCGGGCCAATGCGCCGGATGGGTCGGGGAGAGCAGGGAAAGCGGCAGGCGTGGGACGGCAAAGCGCCGCACTTGAACCCGCTCTTCCTGACGAATGCGCGCTATTTCCCCGGGGGCGACGACGGTTACCTTCACCAGGCTGGACAACGCTTGCGCGAAATCCCGCACGAAGGTTCCGGCGGCGGCGGCGCCTTCGCTCTCGTCCGGATACGAGGTGGTGATGAGCAGGATGTGATTCATGCGATCTCCTGATTAGCAAGATACTTCAGTCGGCCCTGTTTTGTGCCGAAAATCAGGCGTAAGCTGGCGTACCCTTCACGCTGGAGTCCGGTCATGCCGATGAATCGCATCCAATTTCAACCCGGCTTGTCGCTGCCGGCGTTTCTGGAGCAGTTCGGCACCGAGACGCAGTGCGAAGCGGCACTGGAACGCGCCCGCTGGCCGGACGGGTTTCGCTGTCCTCGCTGCGGTCAGGCGGCTCATTACGTCT
>JBATNZ010000048.1:0-7149 GCA_049290615.1 Candidatus Contendibacter sp. | reverse complement strand
TTTCTCATTGATTTTTCAGAAAAATTTTTCGCCGATTCCGTCTCCAGCCGGCTGGATGGGCCAAAATCGGTTGGAAGCCCAAATCGACAATCATATAGATCAAGGAGTTAGTTTTTATACAGTCTCTAAGGAGGGGTGGCGCGGAGCGTCGGGGTGGTTCGCCCATTCCCGCAGAGGAACTGGAAGTGACCGGCCCCGCCGCCGCCGGTCTGCCCGCTGGCCGCTACTACGACGAGGTGATCGCCACCGACGCCGCTGGCCGGGTGGTGGCGTGGGCGACCTTGCCGTTCGTAGTGGCTTCGCCGCAGCGGGTTGAACTGGAGTTGTCGAGAACCTGGGGCGAAATCGGCGATGCCGTGGCGGGCGGACGGCGCGGGTGATTCCGCGTGGGGAAACCGTGCGGATGCCGGTCCCGGTCGCGCTCAATGATCCGCAGGGGCGCTGGGTGGTGCGGTTTCTGCACTTGGCGCATGCCCGGGTGCGCTGGTTTCTGTCGGTGAATGATGCCTATTTGCCGAACGAAGCCAAGGCCAAGGGTCAGCGCACGTTCCGGGCAATTACTGTGGATGGCGACGCCTTTGAGTTCAGCGAGGGCTTTACTGAACTGCACACGGCGGCTTACCGCCATATTCTGGAAGGTCCGGGATTTCCGCTGGAGGAAGCCCGGCCCAGTATCGAGATCGTCCACGCCATCCGCGAGGCGCAGCCTCTAGGGGCGCAGGGCGATTATCATCCGTTGGTGCAAACCGTGTTGAAGAAGCCGTCATGAGCCATTACCAACATGAAACCGCGCTGGTGGATGCCGGGGCGCAAATCGGCGAAGGCAGCCGGGTTTGGCATTTTGTCCACGTCTGCGGCGGGGCGCGGATCGGGCGGGATTGTTCCCTGGGCCAGAACGTGTTCGTCGGTAACCGGGTGGTGATCGGCAACAATGTCAAGATTCAGAACAACGTGTCGGTGTACGACAACGTGATTTTGGAAGACGACGTCTTCTGCGGGCCGAGCATGGTGTTCACCAACGTCTATAATCCCCGGTCGGCGGTATCACGCAAGGACGAGTACCGGGACACGGTGGTGCGGCGCGGGGCGACCCTGGGAGCGAATTGCACGATTGTCTGCGGCGTGACGATTGGCGAGTATGCCTTCGTCGCCGCCGGGGCGGTGATCAACCGTGATGTGCGGCCCTATGCGCTGATGGCGGGGGTGCCGGCCCGGCGGATCGGCTGGATGAGCCGGCAGGGCGAGCGCCTGGATTTGCCGGCGCAGGGTGACGGTGAGGCCCGGTGTCCGGCGACCGGCGAAATCTATCAACTGGTGGGCGATCACATCACACGAATCGAGGAGTAGTCGGATCATGCAGGTTCAAGCGATCTGGGAAAATGGGGTATTTCGGCCCACGGCGCCGCTGACCCTGAAGCACCGTGTGGTGAACCTTCAGGTACCGGACGAAGCGATTGCCCATGTGGATCGTCTGGAAGGCATTGGGGTTAGTGATGAGGCCCGAGTGAATCAACCCCCGTCATCCCTGGATATCCTGCTCGGCCAAGATTCGGATGACCCTTGGTTAAAAACCCTCAAAGACACCGAGCAAAAAATCCTGGACATTCCCGAGGATCAGCTTCCTGAACTGACGGCCAAGCAGATGGAGCGGATCGTCGCGTTTGCCCAGCGCGAGGAGCGTTGACTGTGGATCTGTTGCTGGATGTAAACGTGGTCATCGATCTGTGTGCGCCGCGAGTCCCGTGGTACGGTCAGGCGAAGGCCGCGTTGACGCAGTGTAGAGAGATGGGAGGACTCGTCTGGTTATATGCGGGTTCAGTGCAGACGTTGCAGTACAACCTGCAAAACGAGTTGAAAAGATTACGCCCAGATCTGTCCGGTCGCCGGTGCATGACGCTCGCCAAATTTCGACTGGCGCATTTCGCTCAGGATAAGCAGTGGCTGGCGGCCTTGGCGGGCGAGGGGGACGTGTTCGCCAGCGACGATCCCGAGGACGAGCAACTCATCCGGGCGCTGGCGCGGTTCGGCGGTGAGGCGCGGTTGTTGAGCCGCGATGGGCCGCTGGCTGAGCGCTATCCGGATCGGGTGATCAGCCCGGAAGCGTATTTGGCATTGGACCGGCCGCCCCGGTCGTTGGAGTTGATCGACCTGAAGATGCAGCAACAGACCTTTCGGCCCGCACTCGAACAGAATATCCATCGGGTGCTTCATCACGGCCACTACATCATGGGGCCAGAGATCGCCGAACTGGAAACGGCGCTGGCGGAGTATGTCGGCGTGAAGCACAGCATCACGGTGGCCAGCGGGACGGTGAGTTTGGAAATGGCCTTGCGGGCGCTGGGCATCGGGCCGGGCGATGAGGTGATTACCGTACCTTTCACCTGGATCAGTTCGGCGGAGATTATCGGCTTGGTGGGCGCGACGCCAGTGTTCGTGGATATTGAGCCGGCGAGTTTCAATATCAATGTCGATTTAATTGAAGCGGCCATCACCCCGCGCACCAAAGCGATCCTACCAGTCAGCCTGTTTGGGCAGATGCCGGACTATGCGGCCATCAATGCGATAGCGGCGCGGCATGGCCTGACGGTGATTGAAGACGGCGCGCAGAGTTTTGGCGCGACCCAGCACGGTCGGCGGAGCTGTGGGGTGACGACCATCGGCAGCACCTCGTTCTTTCCGGCCAAGCCCTTCGGTTGCTACGGCGATGGCGGGGCGCTGTTCACTGACGATGACGGGCTGGCGGAAAAGATGCGCGCCATTCGTACCCATGGCGGGATTCGGCGGCATCATCACCCGCTGTTAGGGATGAACGGGCGCTTCGATACTTTGCAGGCGGCGATCCTGCTGGCCAAGCTGCCGTATTTTGCCGGGGAGGTCGAAGCGCGGGGCCGCATCGGCGCACGCTATAGCGAGCCACTCAAGGATTGCTGCATCACGCCACCGGTCCTGCCCGGCAACACCCACGTTTATGCGCAATACACGATTCGGGTGGCGGAACGCGACCGAGTGAGTGAAGCGCTGAAGGCCCAGGGCATTCCCACGGCGGTCTATTACCCGAAGTGTTTGCATGAGCAGCCGGTATTTGCGGCGCTAGGCTACCGGTGGGGGGATTTCCCGGAAGCGGAACGCGCTTCGCGGGAGGTGCTGAGTTTGCCAATGCATCCGTGGTTGACTGAACGGGAGCAGGAGCGAGTGATCAGTGCGATTTAGGCGGTCGTTGATGACGATTTTTTCTAGTCAGCCTTTGAATTTGAGAGAACACAGTGCGACTGACTCCAGCGCAGATTGCTGTGATCGCCCAAACGGTATCCCGCTTGACTGACGGGAGGGCGGAAGTTTTTCTGTTGGGTTCCCGACTTAATGATCGAGCGAGGGGCGGAGATGTCGACCGCTTGATGGTTCAGGAGATTGAAAATGAGCGTGATGACGATTGATTTGCCTGATGAAATTTTTTCTGCGGTGCGCTGTGATCCGGCGCGAATGGCGCGGGAAATGCGTATTGCGACGGCGATCGCCTGGTATGAACAAGGCCGGATTTCGCAGGAAATCGCGGCGATGATGATGGGGCAGGATCGTGTTGAGTTTCTGCTGGAATTGGCGCGACGCGGCGGCGATTCTTTTCAAGTGGATTTTGCTGACCTGGATCGAGAATTGGCGCGTGGCTGAAACTGCGGTGATCAATGCTTCGCCGTTGATTTTCCTGAGTCGCGGGCGCTGCCTGAATTTGTTGCAACTGGTGGCCGATATCGTCCTGGTTCCTGAATCTGTTGCGGGGGAAATTCGTGCGAAGGGCAATACGGATCCAACGGCCCAATCATTGGCTTCCACCCCGTGGCTGCATAGCATCAGTGGCATACCCACGCCGCCGATCATCATGAGCTGGGGATTAGGCGCCGGCGAGTCTTCCGTATTGGCGGTGGCTCAGGCGCATCCCGGCATGGAAGCCATTATTGACGACCTGGCTGGGCGTCGCTGTGCTGCGCTGTTGGGTATTCCGGTGCGTGGTACGCTGGGCATTGTGTTGACCGCCAAACAACGGGGTGTGATTCCTGCCGCCCGTCCGGTTCTGGAGCAACTCATGGCATCGGGTCTGTATCTGTCGCGTCCGGTGTTGAATACTGCGCTGCAACGAGTGGGTGAATAACTTAATGATGCGCTTTAGTTTTCCATGAAAACTACCCCCATTCACAAGCCACCACAGCGGCGCAATACGACCTTCAAGGGCGATGTGTTGCGGCTGGTGACGGGGACGGGCTTGGCGCAGCTCATCGGCATTCTCGCCGTGTTCGGCGTGTGCCTGGCCGCGCCGGTCGCCGCCGCGCCGACCCTGGAGCAGGAGCAGGAGATCCGCGCGAGCTTCGTGACGCCGCATGCGAAGTGGGCGCAGCCGTATGCGGGGGGAACCACGCGGGTGCTGTTCTTCAGCGATTACCGCAACACTCAGGCGCGGGAGATCGTGGAGCTGATGCAGCGCTTCGATGTTAAGGCGGATGCGGCGTACTACTACAGGTTGGTCGATTCCACGCGCATGCAGTGGCACGGCGGCGAGGAGGGCATCGCCCGGATTCGGCGGTTGCTGGACAGCGGCGCTCACGACGTGTTTCTGTTCAACGGGGTCAGTCCGGACGCGCTGCCGGCGGCGGTTAAACAGGATCTGCTGGCGCGGGTGGCGCGGGGTAAGGGTTTGGTGCTGGTCGGAGTGAAGGAGCGGGGGCGGTTGGACCCGCCGCTGGAAAACGATCCCGACCGGGTGCGCTGGACGAGCCGCTGATTCTCGATGCGCCCCTGGCGCGGCGGGCCGAAGCGGGCGATCCCGAGGCGGAGTTGTTCGCGCTGAAGCAGGGCCGGGCGGCGCGGTTGCCGGCCGCGCCAGTAACGGAGTATCGCTTTGGCTGGGAGATCCCTTATGACCATTGGCAGGAGCGGTTGGGGCGCACGGTGTTGTGGGCGGCGGGGAAGTTGCCGGCGCAGCCGTTGCCGTTGCGCCGCGAACCGGCGGCGGGTGTTGGGAGCGATGCCGGGTCTCATCCGGATTCACGACTGGTGGTGACGCTGCCGGCGGACGCACCCATCGCGCAAGTGCGGATTCGCGAGCGCCGCGACGATGGTTTGGTGGTGCGGGATTGGATACCGTATTCCCCTCCTTGGCCAAGGAGGGGTGGCGCGGAGCGCCGGGGTGGTTTGAGTCCCGCTCTGGATTTAGCGCCGGAACTCTTCGGTCCCGCCGCTGCTGGTCTGCCCGCCGGACGCTATGTTGATGAGGTGATCGCCAGCGATGCCGCTGGCCGGGTGGTGGCGTGGGCGACGTTGCCGTTTGTGGTGGCTTCGCCGCAGCGGGTCGAATTGGATCTGTCGAGAACCTGGGGTGAGATCGGTGATGCCTTGGCCGGGCGGGTGAGCGTGGCCGGGCGGACGTTGGAACAGGGTCGGGTGTCGGTCGAATTGCGTGATCGCCGGGGCCGGATTCTGGCCGCTACGCCGGGGACTAAGGCCAATGCGGGTGGAGCGCCGTTTTCGTTCGCGATTCCCGAGTGGTTTCCGATGCTGGTGCAGGTGCGGGCGGTGTTGCGGGATGACACTGGCGAAGTGGCGGATGCGGTGGCTTATTTCAACGTGACGCAGCGCCATCGCGACCGGTTCAATTTGTTGTCCTGGGATGTTCCGCGGGGGCCGACGGCGGCCTGGGCGCACGAGGCGCTGGCCGGGTTGGGGGTGACGCTGGAGTTAGGCAATTTTATGGGCAATCCGCCGCCGGTCATGGCGGCCTACGACATGGCGGTAGTGCCCTATACGACGCGGATTCGGGCGGAGAAGGAGGCGTTTCTCGATCCGCAACTGACCCAGCATCCGGCGGATTGGCTGTACGCCGTGACGCGGCGCGGTGGGGAACCGGGGTATCTCTGTGTGCTGTTCGAGCACAAGAGCTACGTCGAGGCGCGGATCAATCTGGATTTGCTGCGCTACCGGGTGCGGATTTGGGAGCAGTGGCTGAACGACGGGAACACGGGCTTGTTGCCGGCGATCATCCCCGTGGTGGTCTATCATGGCGCGGCAACGTGGCGGGTGAGTCGACAGTTTGCGGATGGGGTGGCGGCGCCGCTGGTCTTGCGGGAATGTGTGCCGGAGTGCGTTTACTATAGCGCTCCTATCTGATTGGTGGAATCGCCGTTTCAAACCACCCCGGCGCTGCGCGCCACCCCTCCTTAGCCCAAGGAGGGGAAATTCCACAACCTGTGTAGGAGCGCTATATCTGGTGGATTTGAGCGCCTACCGGGATGAGGACTTACGGGGCGCGGTGATCCTGCATAGTGCGCTGCTGACCTTGAAGTACGTCTTCCGGGAGGAGTTACGGGAGCGGTTGTCGGGCATTTTGGGGTTGTTGCGGGCGTTGGAAGCGAGTTCGAGCGGACTGGATTTCATCCGGGCGCTGTTGCGATAGGTGGCGCAGGCGGCGAGTACGGACCGGTTGAGCGAGGCGGCGTTCCGTCAGGCGGTGGCCCAGGCGTTGAGTGGTGGAGGCGAGCAGATGATGACGATTGCCGAACAATGGGTGCAAGAGGGTCTGGAAAAGGGTCTGGAAAAGGGCCTGGAAAAGGGCTTGGAAAAGGGCCGCCAGGAGGGCCGCCAGGAGGGCTTGCGTTCCGAGCGGCAGTTGCTGCTGCGGTTGGTTCAGAAGCGGTTTGGCGCGGCGGTGATGGAGCAGAGCGGGGCGCTGCTGGAGCGGATTGCAGAGCCGGCGGTGCTGGAGGAGTTGGGCGAGGGGGTGCTGGATTGCGCGGATGGGGAAGCGTGGCTGGCGATGCTGGCGCGGCGGGCGGGCTGATCCGTCAATGAGGTAATCGTTCACCTCCCTCTCCCGGTAACGGCTGACTTCCCTGCACGGGGCGAGTATGGAACACTATAGCTGAAGCCCCCCTGATCGACCGTCATGCACCTGAGCCCCCATAGTCTCCGTCAAATCGACGACGCCTACATCCGGTCCTTGGACCCGGAGGCGTTGCAGGGTCTGTCGTTGCGGTTGCTGGCGGATCTCAAGGAGGCGTGGGACCGGTTGAATCAGGGACCGGAGAACAGTTCGCGGCCGCCGAGCAGTCGGGCGCCGTGGGACCGCCAGGGCGGCGGGCGGGACGCGGACGCGGAGGCCGACGC
>JBATNZ010000047.1:0-9897 GCA_049290615.1 Candidatus Contendibacter sp. | reverse complement strand
CTCGGGAGAAGCCGGATGATTTTCACCCAACCGCTTTCGTTCATCACTGAATTTGTTGAAGAATTAGACCGGGGGATTCGGCAATGTGCGCCGAACCGCAAGCTGTCGACCGCCCAGCGCTACTGGTTGAGCTTTTGCCTGATGGGGATCCTGCTCGCCAATCAAGTGTGTTGGGCGGCGTTCGAGCGAGTGGGCTTGGGCGGTTACTCCCAGGCGGCGTTGTCGTGGATGTTCCGGCATGGCAAACTGCTGTGGCCGTTGCTGCTCAACGTCAGCATCCTGCTGATTTTGAACAAGTATAACATCACGGAAGGGGAGTTGGTGGGGGATGATAGCGATCGGCAACGCGCGAAGGTCACGAAGCGTATTTTCGCCACTTCCAAGATTTTCGATAAGAAAACTGGAGGCTGGTTCAACGGTCAGACGGTCGTGTTGCTGTTCCTGGTCACGGCCAAAGTGAGCCTGCCGGTGGGGTTTCGGTTTTACCAACCCGACCCGGCGGTGGCCGCGTGGAAGAAGACCGACGACGCGCTTAAGCAACAAGGCGTGAAGAAGTCCGCCCGCCCGCCCAAGCCGGAACCGAAGGCGGCCTATCCGAGCAAACTGGACGTGCTGCTGGCGTTATTGCGCGAATTTCGGGCTTACCATCCCGACTTTTCGGTCAAGGCCATTCTGGCGGATGCCCTGTACGGGAGCGCGGCGTGGATGAATCAGGCGGCGCGCCTCTTCCCCAAGACCCAGGTGATCAGTCAACTGAAGCAAACCCAGAAGGTGCGGTTTCGGCAGCGCGAGATGACCGTCGCGCAGTATTTCGCCACCCATCCGGGCGTGGCCATGACCTTGCGCATCCGGGGCGGTCAAACCGTCCCCGTCGTCCTCGGCAGCGCCCGGCTGTATGTCAGCGCGCATCAGCAAAAGCGGTGGGTCGTGGCCCTTCAGTATCCCGGTGAGGAGAACTATCGGTATCTGGTCGCCAGCGAGATGAGTTGGCGCGCCGCGGACGTGGCGTCAGCGTACACTTTGAGATGGCTGGTCGAGGTTTTCTTTGAGGACTGGAAGTTATCTGAAGGATGGGGGCAGTTGGCCCCGCAGTGGGACGAAGAGGGGTCAAGCCGTGGCCTGACCCTGAGTCTGCTGTTGGACCACGCCCTCCTCCTTCACCCCCAACAACAAGCCCGCATCGAGAACCACCTGCCGGCGTGTACCGTCGGTAGCCTGCAACAGCAATCCCGGATGGACGCCCTGATCGACGTGATTCGCGGGATGGTCAATGCCGAGGATCCTCACCAGCGATTGGATGAACTCCTGGCAGTCACCAAACGGCTCTTTCCCTTGCGAGACTCGGCCAAGCATATGAACGGCAGAGACTTGGGCCGGCTGGAACCCACCCCTTCATTGAAATATCGGGCAGCCGCATGCATGGCATAAGCCACAGGTATCCACCTTGTCAAAATAAAAAACTTGATAGTCGAGTGATAGATCGTGGGTCATTATAGTGTCTCTTTGAAAGGGTGGTTTACGACCCGACGATCTCTAATATTTGGATTTCCTTTTTGAGCAAGTCATTAGCGAGTTCTGATAGCGCTACGCCTTTCCTGGATGCAATCGCACTCAAATAGGCCTGCACGTCTGCTTCCAGATAGACCGGTACATTGACCGTAACGCCGGGCTGGTAAAACTTGCCACGCACCCCACCGGAGAAATCGATCTCTTCAGGCAGATCGTCGTCATTCGGTAAGTTTTGAGTGATATTCATGTCATCACCTATCGCGGTTCTTCTTCATAAAATCGCCGTTCACGCGGGGTCGCTTTCCGTGCTGAGATGATACGCAAACAAGCGCTCGCTGGACCGGTCATACGGTAGGTGTGTGATACCGCCACGAGCGCACCCTCCGTATCTTGGCCGAGGGTAAACCAGCGTTCTTCGAACTCGCTATGCGCCTCATCGTAGACCGTTAACGCCAACGCATCCAGAAACACGGTTGCCGTTTGATCGAACGTGACGCCATGCTTGGCCTTGTTCGTCAGCGCCTTCGCGGCATCCCACTCGAAATCAAAGACGATCCTTGCATTCATACGCTGGCTATCCTGGATTAGCGCACGATGTGACGGCCCACCAGGAACGCTTCCGCCGCCTCGACCATCGCCAGGGCGCGGTCCAGCGACGGGTTATGGTTGCCGGACATCTCGGCGATGATGAAAGGCGGATGTTGCCGCCCGATCCGACGGTGGGCTAGCGATATATCCAGGTTCATCAACGTCTTACTCGTGAATAATCATTGAATTGTGGCTGATTTCAAGGTACCGCGCCGTTCGAAGCTGAGGCCCGCCATGTCAAATTTGCTCTCGCCCATACATTTTTACTCCGATGATGCCATCACCACCGCTTTGGCAAAATCCTCGAAGTCCGTCAACCGGGAGCGGGCTATCGCGTAGACGATAGCCCAGTTGATGGCATCGTAGTTATGAATAGCCAAATTGCGAAATCCTACCGCCTTTTTCATGCGTCCGGCCAGCTCGGCGTTGAGGATTCCCGCCTGCATCAAAATATCAAAGGTTTGCCCCATGGTGTCCGGCGCGGGAAGTTGAGTTCCCGCAATCAGATGCGCCCCGATATCCACGCAAAGCTGAACGGCGCGGGTCAGATTCAGCGCGAGAATATCCTGGGCATCGACATCGTTCGCCAACGTGTCCGCATCTTTCGGACATTTCTCTTCAACCCGGCGTACACAGCGCCGCAAGGATTCCAGTTTTTGCTCGATTACAGGCCAATCCATGCTTGTCGCCTTTCCCGAAGAATTCGATTTCTGTAGGGCATAAAATCCGCCTGATTGAACAGGTGCCTGCTCAGCAGCAAAGCGTAGCGGGAATCGTTCCCCCATAGTCTTCGCCCGCCGGCGATGATCTGTCCCAGCAAGGGTTCACCGACCGTCAATAAATCCACCAGGTCAACCGGTCGCCCGCTGGCCTCCGCCAGATCCATGATCAATTGCATTTTTTCATCGGCGTCCAGGGGTCTATCCGCGCTGACGGCGAGATCCAGATCACTGTCAATGCCTGCGGCGTTCCTGGCCAAAGAGCCGAACAACACCGCCAGAACAATCTGAGGGTGCTTTTCCAAAACCCGCCTGATGCGCTCATCGTTCTCCGTGGCGCTTAACTGATCGGGTTGGCCCATGCAATCTTTCCTATTGATTTTCACGTTTTGGATGAGCGCACGATATGACGGCCCAGCATGAACGCTTCCGCCGCCTCGACCATCGCCAGGGCGCGATCCAGCGACGGGTTATGATTGCCGGACATCTCGGCGATGATGAAGGGCGGGTGATGTCTTCCAATTCCGCGGCCAGCTAATGATAGGTCGTGGGTCATGGCCTTTCTCCCGCCTCGCGTAACAAACGATCCGTCAATCCGACGCTCAGCCAAAACCTGGTATTGCGCAGCGCATCCAGCTTTTCTGACAGCGATGCGATCTTTCCGGACTTCCTGGCGCGGAGCAGAATCCCCAGTATGCCGGTCATTTTCAAATGATGGGCGAGATGAATGATTGACGAGGAATTACTCACTACGGGTGTTGGCATAATTAATATCTTCTTCCAATTCGTCTTCGCCGTAATGCCTCTCAATTTTTCTTTCCGCCAGCCCTTCCAGAAAAGTCCATTTATCCAGCTTGGCCAGGCGGGGCAGTACCCATGGAAACAAAACCACGCGCATAGAGCGCAAACGCCATTTCAATAGTCAACTGCCGGTCCAGTTGCTTGCGAGGCCACTTGATTGCAGCAACCACGTCATCTGGGATGTTCAGGGTCATTGCCATGAGGGTTTCTTGTGATCGCTTGAATCCTATACTGCTCTTCTGAGCTGGAGGGAGTCGATTGCGTAGCCGGCCCCATTAAATGCGCCTATGGAAGCCCGATTATGAATGGACACGCGGGCTACGATTTCGGATATCGCAGGCGCATGCTGAGCAAGATAGTGCGTTCCAGCCTCGATAAGAGCAGTACCCAGGCCACTGCCCTGGTTCCCGGGAACAAGGTATACGGAAATGGCCGCTTGCTGGCCCTCCAAATCGAACCGTAATACCCCTACGGGACGGCTATCACATTCACCGATAACCAGCAGGCGGTCCGCTCTCTTGATCACCTTGCTGAACCACTGGATGTGGGTCTCCCAAGCAATGGGCAGGCTATCCCCGGAATAACGGCGCGTGACCTCATCATTTCGCCAAATATAGAGGTTACGGCAATCCTCAGCGGTTGCGTGTCGCAAGACAATGTGAGTCGCCATCAGCACCTTGACGATCCGGCTCGCCCCGCGACCGTCTACATATTGGCTTGCGCATGCACCAATGGCTCTAGCGAGAAAGTAGTTGGTGTACAAAACCGGTAATAACTGCTGAATGTGATCGGTCGTCACGGTTTCAGCCGGACCGAGATACAAGCATCCTCCGGTAGCGGCTAGATGCTCGGCGACACGCCTCTGGTTTTCCGCCACTGCAATCACCAAACTTGGCACCGCCAGCACCGCCCGTTCCCAAGTACTGACGCCCCCCGCCCCAATCGCTAAATCCGCCTTGGCCATCAATTCCGCCATATGGGTAACCTGGCAATGGAAGCTGGCGTTAGGCCACTCCGCACACAACGCTTCGATCTCCGCCCGATGGGGATTGGCCTCGCCCACCACCACATCCACCGCAATATCCGGCCGCTCCAGCCTCTGAATGGCCCGCAACGCCTTGGCGGTCTCGTTGCTCGGATCGGCGCCGCCGAAGAACACCAGAATCCGCCGCACCACGCCATCCCGCTGGCGCAACTGCTCCCGCGCCTCGCGAAACTCCGGGCGCAGCAGCGCATAGCGCGGCCCCAGCAACTGGCGGCAATCCGCCGGCAGCAACCCGGCATAGCGCTGCTCCATCCCCTCGTACAGGTTTTGATCCAGCAGCAGATCGCACTCATGCGGGCGGTCGGCCAGATCGTCGATCACCATGATCCGCTTCACCAAAGGCCGCATCCGGGACTCCCAAGCCCGATCCAGGGCATAATGATCCACGATCAACCAGCCGATCTCCGGCAACCCCGCCAACCGATCTCGCGTCTGGTCGGCATCCACCGCCCACGGCACGCCCAGCCAGGCGGTATGGGCGGTATGGGCGGGAATCGCCGCCTCATCGGCGCCGGGAGCCGGCAACCAATATACCGGATAACCCTTGCCGGCCAACACCCCGCCCAAATGCCCCGGCAGTTCCCGGCAAATGAAATGCACCTCCGCCCCCCGCTCCCGCAGCGCCTCGGCCAAGGTCAGGCAACGCATGACATGGCCCGAACCGATCTGAATCGAGGCGTCGGCGCGGATGATGATGTTCATGACTGAATTGCGGGCAACGCCGATACGGCCTCGGCAACCTGGGTACAGGCCCGAACAAGGTCAGCGACCAGCCGCTCTTCGAGGTTCAAGTCCCCTTCATATTCGCCCAGATTGCGCACCTCATGACCTTTGGCCAGCACCCGCCAGACCTCTGGACCCAGACCCAAGGTATGGGGCAACACCTGAAACACAATATACCGGTTGGCAGGTCGGTAGCCGTGCCAACGCAGCGCCGCCAAACACAAGCCATAGGCCGCGTTGTAGGCCAGATCAAAACGGCTTTCCAAACCATTGGCCAGGTTGCCCGCATCGTGCAAGCGCACCATGGCCGCTCGAATCAAGCCGGCCAATTCGCGTGCGTCCGGCGGCTCTGGCGTCAATGGTCGATGGGGGCCGACGAGACTTTCAAGCGGCGAGGTCACCTTCGCCCCCTTTCAGCCATATTTTGGGCTGCGCGAATACCCGGCTCATGAAGGCCCGTCCTTCATGGAGTCTTCGCTGGATTTCTTCTTTGGAATACAAGGTTGGATTGATTTGACGGCCCAAACGGGCTTGCACGGCATCCAACGCCGGCATGACATCGGCATAGCTCAATGTCTCGCTGACAATCATGAGGTCGATGTCGCTGCTGGCCGTATCTTTCCCTTTGGCCACCGAACCATAGACAAACGCGGCTTCAATCTCCGCTTCAATGGGCTTTAGCGCCTCCATCAGCGGGTTGGCCAAACCGAAGGTTTTTTGAGTAATACTGCAAAGTTCCTGGTAAATGGGGGCTTGGGGACTGGCCTGAAAATGTTTTTGGTTGCCAATCCTGCGTACGGTGACCAGGCCACAGTCCGCCAGGCGCTTGAGCTCCCGCTGAACCGCGCCGGACCCGGCCCCCGCCAGATGGATCAATTCATTAGCAAAGAAGCTGCGTTCCGGCTGTCCGAACAAATAACCCAATACCCGCTGCTGTGTCCCGCTGAAAAGCGCGTCGGCCATGGTGGTGGTGGTCTGGTCGGTTTTATCCATCAAACAAATCTTCAATATACCCCTATCAGGTTTGATCATACCCTAATTGGGTATGAAGGAGCAAGCCATCACCGCCAACCCTCTTGGTTCAAACCAACTGCTCCACCGCCCCCGCTCCCGCAGCGCATCGGCCAGGGTCAGGCCGCGCATCATCTGGCCCGATCCGATTGAGATCGAGTCGGCGCGGATGACGACCTGCGGGTTGTCGCTGAATTCGAGTCATTTCCGCTGCTCGAATCATCACGCCGCTCGGTGCCCGCCCCCCGACTCGAACACCTCTTCCAGACTGGCCGCGCTCAACACCCGCAACGCCCAGATTTCCAACTTCGCTCGATCCGCCTGCCGCAACCGGGCTTCCGCCCACTCCGGCAGCGAACCAAAGCGTTGCCGGAGCAGCAATTCCACCAACTTGGCTTGCCCTTGCTCCATCCCCTTCTCCATCCCCTTGCTCCATCCCCTTCTCCATCCCCTTCTCCATCCCCTTCTCCATCCCTTTCCGGGTGAAGATGCGTTCGAAGCTGCTCACATACCGCATCCGCTTTTCCTCCTCGAACTGTTGCATTTCCGCCCATAACTGGTCTTCCAGCGCCTCGGGCAGGACTAGCACCCAATCGATAAACCGAAGCAATTCCAGGATATCCGACCGTCGGTAACCCCGTCGGTAAAGACCCCGGATCAGCGCCCGCTTCGCCTGGTACCGCGCCTCATCCGAACTGGCCGTCTCCTGGGCCTTCAGGTGCGCCTGGGTCACCACCGCGAACGGATTGGGCGAAGCTTCCAGTTCCGCCCACCGGTCCCGATACCCCGTCAGGCTCACCACCGGGAATCGCAGGCCCATCCGGCAACCCCAGCGTTCGTAGCCAAACCGACCTCGCCGGCCTGCGAACGGCTCGGCCAGCACCGCCAGGCTCACCACCGGCCGGGCGTGGCGGTCGTAGAGCCGATAGTTGTAGACAAACATTCGTTGGGCGAAATCCGCCTGCCGCTCGCCCTGCACTTCGACATGCACCAGCACCCAGTCTTCCACTCCGTCCCAACCGGTTACCCGTACCAGCTTGTCGGCCCAGCGCCGCCCCAAGGTTGCATCCCGCACCACCTTCTGCAATTCCTTGTCCAGCAGGGTATACCCCCGCGACCAGTCGATCCCGGCGTGGGCCACGGGGAAAAAGAACGCCAGAAAATCCGGGAAGTAACGCTCCAGGACGTTTTTCCACGGGGAATCATAGTCGGTCATCGCGGCTCCAAGCCGGCTTTGCGAAGTCTCACCAGCGCCAAGCCGTACAACACCCGCCTCCAACCCATCTGGATCGAGTCGGCGCGGATGATGATGTTCATGGCTACGGAGACGCTCAATAGCAAAGCGGTGGTCAATCCGCAAGCCGCCAGCCCCGGATATTCACACGCTGGAGCTTCCAGGAGGGTTCAGGGCGGCCTCGATTTCCGCGAGATCCGCGCCCGAGGCGGCGTTACTGTTCTTGATCTGAGTCTTGGCTACCAGCCGGCTCACCTCGAACGCCTCGACCAGCCCCTTGACCGCCGCTTCCAGGCTCGTGGCTTGCCGGTAGCTCCGCGCCGCCGCCCTGCGGGGCAGCAGAATTTCCGCGGCGAAGGCATTCGCCCGTTGCTCGATCGCCGGCAGGATTTGACCGCCCAAGACCTCGGCGGCGGGCAAAGCCCTGGCGCGGTCCGCCAGTAGATGACCAATCTCGTGGGCCAGTACAAACCGATGGCCAAATCGGTGCGCGGGCCGAATATTCGGGGCATCGTTCACCAGAATGGCGGGTCCGCGATCACCCCAGACCGCAATGGCTTCCAAATCCACCGTGCCGAACGATGCCGATTGCACCGCCACCCCCCATTCAGCCAGCCAGTGGTCGGGTTCAAACACCTGCGATTCCGCCAACCCCAGGGCCTCGCACAGGGCCCCAGCCAAGGCATAGCCTTGCGTGAAGGGCGTGTCAGCCGTCAACCAGGCCGCAGTTTGAAGTTGTTGCGTCAACGCTTCGAGCCGGGGCAAGACCCGCGCGGGCGGCAGGGCGCGCAAGAGACCTAACACCGCCGCCACGCGCGGCGGGTCGAGTTTACCGGTCGTCATCCGCGCCGCCGCCAGCAAGCTGTTGGCGGCGAAATTGTGGTCATTGGCCACCTGACTCAGATTCCAGAAGCTCTCGTCGGCTTGCCCGGCCTGGATCTCGGCCAGCACCGGGTCTTCGAGGCCGGTCGCGATCTCGATTCGCCGGCGCAGGGCCACGCGCTCGCGGGCGGCCCATGCCGCCAGAGCCTGGCGCGCGCGCGGCTGCGCGCTGGCGTTTAACCCGGCGGCGATTTCGTTGCCAAGACGTTCCAACACGGCAATCGCTTCGGCAAAAGGCAAAACTATGGGACTGAGCCCTTCAGGGCACAAGCGCACGTCCTGACCCAGCCGGTACCAGTACAGCGCCGGGACCTGCAATCCTTGCCAGCCCGCAGCCAGGTTGTGCCGGTGGGCAAAGTCCAGCAGGCGGGCCTCCTCGCCATCGGCTGCCGCCTCGTCCAGAACCTGCCAGCGATCGTCGGCAACATGCCAGAAATTACTGCCCTCCAGCATCGGCGCGGCCAGCCAGTCCAAGGGCCAGGGCGACTCGATCCGCAGCCAGGGCCAGCACGCCGCCAAGTGCTCCAGCAGATCGATCCAGGTCCAGACCACCGGCTGCGGCGCTTCGGGGGCACTGAAAAACCAGAAGGCCCGGCCGTTGAGCCAAAGCATCCCCGCTCCCCAGCCGTCGGCCGCTTTCGCGGGGGATGGATCGGGTTGGTAGCTCAGGTCGATGCGGTTAGCTTTCATATCGATCAAGCCAGTCATTGAAGGCTTTGCGGCATCCGGCTTGTTCCGCTCGATCCCGCAACTCACGCTTGATCGGACGGGGCAGTCGGTTGTGTCCGGGGCGTCCACGCCAGGGAAACCCATGATACGTCAGACCGGGTTCGGTGGGTCGCGCCTCGTAGACCACACCCTCATGCACCGCATAAATCCGCTCGGGATGCTCCGCGCTGGGAGGGTAAACGAACATAAGCGCCAACTTAAGCCTGCCCATTCAGATATTACTGACACCCTGGGCTTGACAGTCAGCAATTAACTGGCGGATCCGTTCTGGGACGGTCTGCAGGGTCCGACGGCGGGGGCGTTCTTGCATCACCTGCAGCGCTGCTGACCACCGACTCAGATTCCACTGACCAGCCGCCTGAATGGCCTCGGTCAGTTCCCGCTGCACGAGTTTGACCAGCCGCCAGGGAGTAGCGCGGCGCGGTTGATCCAGCCGATTCCAGTCGTCGCCGCAGCGCCGCCGGAGCCGTTTCTCGACCACCCAGGCATAGAGCAGCTTGCCGTGGAGGTACACATCGGCCAGGGCGCTGTTTTTTTCTATGGAGGCAAACTCAGCTTGACGAGTCGTGCCTCGAGTGCGGCCAGGTAGGGTTCGGGCTGTTGACGGAAACGCAACTGGAGCACCCGCGTCTGCCGGAGTTTGCCGAGTTGCCGAC
>JBATNZ010000046.1:0-35383 GCA_049290615.1 Candidatus Contendibacter sp. | reverse complement strand
CTGCCGGCCGGAGGGGGGCGGCGCGTAACCGTCGCCTCGCCCGGATTGCGCCTGCGCGCCGCTGGCGACCAGCAGACCCGCCAGCGCCAGGAGCGCCAGACTGGGTAATCGCCGTGACCTGTCGGACATGTCGGGAATTTCCGCGTGGGTGAGATAAGATTGAATTAGCTTAAAGCTTATCGGGTTGAGAATGAATCGGGACTGAATCGGGACTGAATCGCGCCGCGCCAGGATAGCGCAAGGATGTTCAGTATGGATTCAGCCAGTTGTTTTTAGGCTAAATCGCGTAATTCAACCACCGCGGTGATGAACACCCGCGGGTCAGTGACCAACCAGGAGCAGATTTGATGAAAAACAAATGGCGGGCAGGGTTAATGGCAGCCTTGTTGTTGAGTCCGACCGCGATCTGGGCGCAGCGCTACGGTGGCGGCAATGTCGAGGTGGATGTGGTCGGCGACCGGGGTCAGACGCTGCCGCAGTACCCGGTGCGGGGCGGGGGCGAGGCGGGAGCCTACAAAGCGTATCTGGAGGCGACGCGCGGTCAGAATTACTCGATACAGATTCGTAACCGCAGCAACCAGCGCGTCGGCGTGGTGATTGCGGTGGATGGCCGCAACATCATTTCCGGCGACCGCTCCAACCTGCGGCCGGACGAGCGAATGTACGTACTCGGGCCGTATCAGCAGGAGAGTTATGAAGGGTGGCGCACCGGCAAGAATCGGGTCAATCGTTTCTTTTTCACCGATGCCGGCGATTCCTACTCGGGCGCCTGGGGCGATTACTCGGCGATGGGCGTGATCGCGGTGGCGGCATTCCGCGAGTCGGCGCGGGTTCAACCGCAACCTTGGAGTCAGGAAGGACCCGGCTATAGCGATCAGCGCGGGCTGCGGCGTGCGCCGTCTTCGGCGGAAGGTGCTGCGCCAGCCCCCAGCGCCGGGGGGCGCAGTATGCAGTCGGAGCCGGGTACCGGTTATGGCGAAAAAGAGTGGTCGCCGTCGCGGCGGGTGGAGTTCGATCCGGAGCGGCGGCCGTTCACCCAGGTCTTCCTGAAGTACGCCTGGCGGGAAACCCTGTGTCGCCAGGGGGTGGTGGATTGCGATGACGGCGGTCGGCGGCCGCGCAAGAACCGGTTCTGGAATGAGAATAATGACTATGCGCCACCCCCGCCGCGCGATGATCGCGAAGAGTTGCGTTAAGCGCTGATCGGATCGGATTCCGGTGGGCAGCGGTCTCCTACCGCGACCGCACTGACTGGATCATCGCCCTCCTGGGTTGCCCAAGGGGGCGATTTTTTGATGGAGCCGATGGCTGGAGCGTGTAGGCTGCTCACTCCCGACTCCTCACCCGCTGGCGGAAGAGGAGAGTTGAACGAAAATTGGAACGGGAATTTCAAGATCGAGCCGAAGAATACTCATGACATCCCGCGATTCGAATCACTGGCCCGACTACTGGCGTCGGCTGCGCGACGCATTGTTGAATCCGCGCGTCGATGACCAAGCGCTGGACGCGGCGCTACGCGAGGCGCGACAGCCCTTGCCGGTGCTATGGCTGATCGGCAAGACCCAGGCTGGTAAAACCTCGATCATCCGCGCCCTGACCGGCAGCGAAACCGCCGAAATCGGCAACGGCTTTCAGCCTTGCACCCGCACCGCCCGGTTCTACGACTTCCCAACCGAGGCCCCCGTGGCGCGCTTTCTCGATACCCGCGGCCTGGGCGAGGTGGCCTACGATCCCACCGACGACATCCGCTATTGCGAATCGCGGGCCCACCTGCTGCTTGGGGTGATGAAAGCGACCGACATCCGCCAGGATGCGGTGTTCGAGGTGCTGCGCGCGGTGCGCCGCCGCCATCCCGAATGGCCGGTGCTGATCGCCCAGACCGGCCTGCACGAAGCCTATCCGCCCGTCGCCGGCCACATTCTGCCCTATCCCTACGACCGCGAACCGTGGCCGCCCCAGGTTCCCGCCGATCTCGCTCGCGCCCTGCGCGCGCAACGCGACCATTTGGGCGCATTGCCGGGTCCGGCGCTGGTGCGCTGGGCGCCGGTGGATTTAACCTTGCCGGAAGATGACTACGAACCGGTGAATTACGGCCTGGACGCGCTCTGGGCCGCGATTGAAACCGTCTCGACCCTGGGCTTGCAGGCGATGCTGCGGGGCGATGCCGGGATTCGCGATGTCTACGACCGCGCCGCCCATCCCCACATCGTCGGCCATGCCCTGGCCGCCGCCGGCGTCGGCGCGCTGCCGCTGGTGGATCTGGTCGGGGTGCCGGCGGTGCAGGCCAAGCTGCTGCACAGTCTGGCCACGCTGTACGGGCAAACGTGGAACGGGCGGATGGCATCCGAGTTTCTCGGTCTGCTCGGCGCGGGCATCGGCATCGGCTACGTGGCGCGGACGGTCGGCCGGGAGCTGATCAAATTCGTACCCTGGTGGGGGCAGACGGTCGGCGTGGTCTGGGGCGCGACCGCCAGCGGCGCGACCACCTACGCTCTCGGCAAGGCCGCCGGCTACTACTTCGCCAGCCGGCGGCGGCAAGCCCCGGTGGACGCCGAGGCGCTGCGTCGGGTCTACGCCGAGGCGCTGGCAAACGGTGCGAGCTTTCTAAAGGGACCGGCTGGAGGGCGTCAGCCGTGAAAAGATGGTTCAACCGGTTGGACCGCCTGCGCTTACTGGCGCTATTACTATGGGCGCTGCCGATCCTCGCGCTGTTGCCAATTGGGGCGTTCTGGCTGTGGCAGGCCAAGGTTCTGCCCTGGTGGTTGCTGGCGATGGTGGCGTGCAGCGCCGCCGGCTACGGCTTGCAACACTGGTTGCTGCAACGCGACCGCGCGCTGCTGGCCGGAGCGGCGACCGGTCCCGATTCGCACTGGCCACCGCAAGCGGATGGAGCCTGGGCGGCGGTCGAGCGGCGGGCGGAGGAGGTGAAGCCGGAAGACTGGCCGTTGAACGACGGGGGCCGGCTGTGGGCGCTCGGTCAGAACACCCTGGAAATTGTCGCCCGCTACTACCACCCGAAGCAGGAGCGGCCACTGCTGGAACTGACCGTGCCGCACACCCTGCTGATCATCGAGCGAGCCAGCCGCGACCTGCGCGCCACCGTCACCGACCACATTCCGCTCAGCAACCGGTTGACGATTGGCGATCTGATCCGCGCCTACCGCTGGAAAGCGTCCGCCGAACGCTTGCTGAACTGGTATCGGGCAGGCCGGCTGGTGGTCAATCCGGCTGATGCCTTGTTGAGCGAAGTCTGGGGGCAGTTGCGCGGTCGGGCCTATGGCACGGCTTGGGCCGATCTGCACCGCTGGCTATTGCGCGAGTACGTGCGCAAGGTGGGCTATTACGCCATCGAATTGTATAGCGGGCGGCTGACCTTGACCGATGCCGAGCCGATGCCCGAACCGATTGTGGCTGAAAACCCCGTGATCGAGCCGTTGCGGATCGTGGTGCTGGGCCGGGCCAACGCCGGCAAGTCGAGCCTGATCAACGCCTTGTTCGGGCGACTGACCGCCGCGACCGACGTGCTGCCGGATACCACGGCGGGGCTGATGCCCTACCGGCTGGAGCGCGACGGGCTGGACGCGGCCCTGATCTTCGACACGCCGGGTTGCGATACCGCACTGCTGGACGACAAGGCGCTGAAAAAGGCGGTGCTGGAAGCCGATTTGCTGCTCTGGGTTTGCGCCGCGCATCGGCCTGATCGACAGGCGGAGCGGGAAACACTGGACACCGTGCGCGCCTGGCAGACCGCCCGGCTGGATCGCCGCCCGCCGCCGCTGCTGGTCGCGGTCAGCCACATCGACCAGTTGCGCCCGCCGCGCGAGTGGCAACCGCCCTACGATCTGGCGAATCCGCAAGGCGCCAAGGCGGTCAACATCCGCGCGGCGGTGGAAGTGATTGCGGCGGATCTGGCGGTTCCATTGGCGACCGTTATTCCGGTCTGTCTGGCCGACGGGCGGATCTACAACGTGGACAATGCGCTGTGGGCGGCGCTGCTCGACCAGCAGGACGAAGCTGGCAAGGTTCGGTTTCTGCGCTGTCTGGAACAGCGGAAACGGGCGGAGAACTGGACGCTGCTGCGCCGGCAACTGGCGAACACGGGACGCTTCCTGCTGGATTTGCCGGGGCGGGCGCTGGGTTGAGAGCTCATCAGGCCAACGGCGATCATGCGATATATCTTCCATAGCCTGCTCCGCACCGGGTTGAGCCTGGGGATCATGCTGACGCTGATCCTGTACGCCAGCGGTTTCTATCCGCTGGCGCTGATCAGCCAGTTGGAACTGTTCGCCTATGATGCCCGGTTGCGGCTGACGCTACCGGGCGGGGTGGATCCGCGCATCGTCATTGTGGACATCGACGAGGCGAGCCTGCTGCGGGAAGGGCAATGGCCCTGGCCACGGCAACGCTTGGCGCAACTGGTGGAAACCCTGTTCGCCGACTATCACATCCAGTTGCTGGCCTTTGACATCGTGTTCGCCGAGACCGAGCGCGATACGGCTTCGACCGTGCTGGAAACCCTGGCGCGGGGTGCGCTGCGCGAGGATACCGCTTTCCAGCGCGAGTGGGCTGCGTTGCGTCCCGCCATGTCCGGCGACGCGCATTTCGCCGCCAGTCTGCGGGATCGCCCGGTGGTGCTGGGCTACTCCTTCGCCATGTCGGACCAGCAGGGCCAGGACCTGCGCGTTGGGCAACTACCCGCCGCCGCCGTGCCGATGACCGCCCTGGCGGGCGCTCCCAGTCCCTTTGCCGTGGCCGCCGGGTACAGCGCCAACCTGCCATTGTTGCAGGCCAGCGCCCGGAGCGGCGGATTCTTCAACAGTCCATCGGTGGATCCGGATGGCCGGTTTCGCCGGTTGCCGCTGTTGCTGCAGTATGGCGATCAGCTTTATGAGCATTTCGGTCTGGCGGCGGTGCGCACGCTGCTGGGTGGGCCGCCGCTGGAGTTTGTGACCGGCGCTGGCTATCGCGATGCGCCCAACGGCCGGCGCGTGGAGGCGGTGCGGGTCGGCGTCTTCGATATCCCCGTGGATGCCCAGGGCGTGGCTTTGGTGCCTTACCGGGGGCCGCAGGGCAGCTTTCCCTATATTTCCGCCAGCGCGGTGCTCAACCGGCAGGTGGAACCGGAACGGTTGGCGGGCGCTATCGTGCTGGTGGGGGCCACCGCCGCCGGCCTGATGGATTTACGGACGACCCCGCTGCAAAATATCTATCCCGGCGTCGAGGTCAACGCCAATCTGATTGCCGGGATTCTCGACCAGAGCATCAAATACCAGCCCGCGTTTACCCGTGGTCTGGAAAGCCTGCTGCTGTTAGTGCTGGGCGGATTGGGGATCGCGCTGGGTTTTTTATCGCCGCTGCGGGCGTTGCTGGGCATGCTGGCGCTGGCTGCCGCCACGCTGAGTCTGAATCTATACGCCTGGCAACGGTTGAACTGGGTGATTCCGCTCGCCCCGGCGCTGGTGCTGCTCTTGCTGTTGTATCTGTTGCACAGCAGCTACGGCTATTTCGTGCAGACCCGCCGCGAGCAGCGCTTGGCCCGGCTGTTCGGGCAGTATGTGCCGCGCGAACTGGTGACGGAGATGAGTCGGCGTCCGGGCGGTTACGCGCTGGGCGGGGAAAGCCGGGAGATGACGGTGCTGTTCAGCGACATTCAGGACTTCACCCCACTCTCGGAAACGCTGGATCCGCGCCAGTTGACCCAGCTCATGCAGTTCATTCTCACCCCGTTGACCCGGGTGATTCACGAGCGGCGCGGCACGGTGGACAAATACATCGGCGATGCCATCATGGCGTTTTGGGGCGCGCCTCTGCCCGATCCCGATCATGCCCGCCATGCCGTGTACGCGGCGCTGGCCATGCGGGCGCGCCTGGAGGCTTTGGCGTCGGAGCTGGACGCCCACGGGTGGCCGGCCCTGCGGATCCGCATCGGTGTCAACAGCGGCCCGATGAGCGTCGGCAACATGGGTTCGGAATTTCGCATGGCCTACACCGTGCTGGGCGATGCGGTCAACCTGGCGGCCCGACTGGAAGGCGCCGCCAAGCAATACGGCGTTTCCATCGTATTGAGCGAAACCACCCGCGCCGCCGTTCCCGAACTGGCCTGCCGGGAGTTGGACCGGGTGCGGGTCAAGGGCCGCGCCCAGCCCGTCACCCTGTTCGAGCCACTGGGGCCGGCGGACGCGCTGACCGACGCGCCGCGGGAAGAACTGGCGCTGCACGAGCAGGCGCTCGTCGCCTATCGCGCCAGTGACTGGCGGCGGGCCGCCACCCTGTTTGCGGCGTTGCAAACCCGGCGGCCGGAGCAGACCTTGTATAAACTCTATCTGGAGCGGATCGCCCGGTTGCGCGCCCATTCGCCCGCCGGCGCCTGGGATGGCGTATTCACGCTGACTGAAAAATGATGCTGGGAGGTGACTACCATGTTGCGTTACGGAGCCTTGTTGATCGCATTCATCGCCGGGTGGCTGTTCACCGCGGTGGGATACGCGGAGTCCCCAGCGGGAGTGGCGGGCTATGTCACCCGGGTACGGGGCGAGGTCGTCAGCGAAGCCGCCGCCGGTCGGCAAAAGCTGGTGCTGGGCCATGCCTTGCATCTCGGCGACCGCATTGTGACCGGGGTCGATGCTCGGCTGGAAGCCCGGATGCAGGATGGCATGGTCGTCACCCTGGGTGAGAAGACCGAGTTTGTGATCCAGCAGGTCATGGGGGTGACCTCAAACAGCAATAACTCGGTCTTCGAACTGGTTAAAGGAGTCTTCCGGTCCATCACCGCCCAGACCGAAGCGAAACCGCAACATAGAGAACCTTCTCGGGTGGAAACGCCTGTTGCGACCATCGGCATTCGCGGCACCGAACTGTGGGGCGGTTTCAATCTGCTCGACGCCGGCGCGCGCACGCTGGACGTGGTGATGCTGGAAGGCAAGGGCGTGTATGTCGAAAGTGCCGGGAGGTTGGTGGAGTTGAAGCAGCCGGGGGAGGGTACGATGGTGAAGGGCGCGGGTCAGGCGCCAACCTCTGTCAAGGCGTGGGGGGAGAAAAAACTCCAGGCGGCGCAACGCACGGTGGCGTGGTAGCGGCGCGATCGGGCGCGGAAGACGCGGCTGGGTTGGGAGCCGGGCATCGGGTTCTGAAAAAACCAAAGAACAACAGCTTGACGTTGAGACGCCAAGCTGTTGTTTTGATTGGTCGGGGCGAGAGGATTTGAACCTCCGACCACCTGCACCCCATGCAGGTGCGCTACCAGGCTGCGCTACGCCCCGGGAGCGGCGAATTAACCGCCGCGAAGACTAATAATGTTAGTTCAATCCGCCCGGCTTGCCAAGCATTTCGCGATGAGCGCGATTACTGCGCCTCGCCCTTGAAGGCATCCACCCGTGCCTTGAGCTTCTGTCCCGGTCGGAAGGTCACCACCCGCCGCGCGGTGATCGGGATTTCCTCCCCAGTCTTGGGGTTGCGACCCGGCCGCTGATTTTTGTCGCGCAGGTCGAAATTGCCAAACCCGGACAATTTCACTTGCCGCCCCCGTTCCAGAGCGCTGCGGATCTCCTCGAAGAAGATCTCCACCAGTTCCTTGGCCTCGCGCTTGTTGATGCCCAGTTCCTCGAACAATTGTTCTGCCATGTCGGCTTTTGTCAGTGCCATGCGCCTAAACCCTAAGCGTTGCGCCGAACTGCCCAGCCAGTCCAGCGATGATCCCGGATACGGTCTCTTCGACCACACTGTCGGTAAGATTGTGCGAGAAATCTTGTAAAATCAATCCAAAAGCTAAACTTTTTTGGCCTTCGGCGATTCCCTTGCCCCGATAGACATCAAACAGCCACAGCTCGCGCAGTCGTTCGCCGCCGTGGCGGCGAATGCAATCCTGAACCGCCCGCGCGCTGGCCGTTTCATCCACCACGATGGCGAGATCGCGGCGGCTGGCCGGGAACCGGGACAACTCCCGAAACACCGGCACCCGCGCCGCTTGCAGGCCCGCCAGTCGCAGTTCGAACAGGAAGGCATCGCCCTCTATGTCCAGTTCCCGCGCCACGCGCGGATGCAGCACGCCCAGCCAGCCCACTGGCTGACCGGCGCGGTCGATCCGGGCGCTCTGGCCCGGATGCAGCGCCGGATGCGCGGCGGCGACGAAGGCGAACGCCTCCAGTTCGCCAGTCAGGGTCAGCAGCGCTTCGATGTCGGCCTTGAGATCAAAGAAATCCACCGGCCGGGCCGGTACGCCCCACTGTTCCGGCAGGGCGTTACCCGCCACCGCGCCACCGATATAGGGTTCCTGCCGCAATCCGCCGCCCGACGGAATGAAGTTCAGGCCATGCTCGAACAGCCGGATCCGGGTTTGCTGGCGTTTCTGATTATAGACCAGCACCTTGAGCAGGCCCGGCCACAAGCTGGTACGCATGACCGCCAGATCGGTGGAAATCGGATTGGCCAGAGCCAGCGGCTGCCGTTCCGGATCGAGGCGCTGCTGAAACGCCGGATCGACAAAACTATAGGTGATGGCTTCCTGAAAACCACGCTGCGCCAGGGTTTCCTTGAACCGCTCCGGCGCGACCCGCCCTTCCGGCTGCGGCGGCATCTCCATCCGGGTCAGCGGCCGGTTGCCGGGCAGGCGATCATAGCCATGAATCCGGGCGATCTCCTCGATCAAATCCACTTCCAGCGCGATGTCGAACCGGCTGCTCGGCGGCGCCACCAGCCAGTGATCCACTTCGACCGCCACCGCCATGCCCAGCCGGCGCAGGATTCCCTCGACTTTGTCGGCGGGAATGTCCATCCCCAGCAGTTTGCGGATACGCTTGGGCCGCAGCCGGATAGCCGGTGCCGCTGGCAGGTGTTGAGGAGAAACCGCCTCGACGATAGGTCCGGGCTGGCCACCGGCCATATCAATCAACAGTCGGGTGGCGCGCTCGGCGGCGCGACGCTGCAATTGCGAATCCACGCCACGCTCGAAGCGGTAGGAGGAATCGGTTTGCAAGCCGTAGCGGCGGGCGCGACCGGCGATGCTGGCCGGCGCGAAGAAGGCGCTTTCCAGGAACACGTCGCGGGTAGCATCGGTGCAGGAACTGATCTCGCCGCCCATGATCCCGGCCAGCGCCAGTGGACCCTGGTGATCGGTGATCAACAGGGTTTCCATGTCCGGCTCCACCACGACTCCGTTCAGCAGTTCCAACCGGTCGCCGGGCCGGGCGCGGCGCACCACGATACCGCCGCTCAGTCGGCCCAAGTCGAAGGCGTGCATCGGCTGGCCGAGTTCCAGCATCACGTAATTGGTCACGTCCACCAGCGGCCCCAGACTGCGCACCCCGGCGCGACGCAACCGCTCCTTCATCCACAGCGGTGTTTCGGCGGCGGGATCGACGCCGCGAATCACCCGACCCACGTAGCGCGGACAATCGGCGGGATCGAGCAAGGTCACAGGGAAGGTGGCATCCAGCACCGGTGGTACGGCATCCGCCGGCAGCGGCCGAAACTCGCAGCGGTTGAGGGTCGCCACTTCGCGGGCGATGCCCTCCATGCCCAAGCAGTCGCCGCGATTGGGCGTCAGTTCGATCTCGATGATCGAATCATCAAGCGCCAGCAGCTCGCGCACGTTCTGGCCGGGCCGGCTGTTCGGCGGCAGGGGCAGCAGTCCGTCCGCACTTTCGGCCAGCCCCAGTTCCTTGGTCGAACACAACATGCCTTGCGATTCGACGCCGCGCAGCTTGGATTTTTTGATGGTGAAACCACCGGGCAACACCGCGCCGATCAGGGCAGTGGGCGCATACATCCCCACCGCCACGTTCGGTGCGCCGCAGACGATTTGCAGCGGTTCCGCGCCGCCTACGTCCACCGTCGCTACGCGCAGCCGGTCGGCGTCGGGATGCGGAATCAGGCCGATCACCCGGCCGACCACCACCTGCTCGAAGGCCGGCGCGGCGGATTCGACGCAGTCCACTTCCAAGCCGGCCATGGTCAATTGCGCCACCAGTTCGGCGCTGGACACTGCGGGATCGACCCATTCCCGCAGCCAGTGTTCGCTGACTTTCATCCAGATTCCCTTGATCCGCGTTACTGGAACTGCCGCAGAAAGCGCAGATCGTTCTCGAAAAACAGCCGCAAGTCATTGACGCCATAACGTAGCATGGTCAGTCGCTCGACGCCCATGCCGAAGGCGTAGCCGGTGTAGCGCTCGGCATCGATACCGACCTGGTCGAACACCGCCGGATGCACCATGCCGCAGCCCAGCACTTCCAGCCAACCGCTGTGCTTGCAGACCCGGCAGCCGCCGCCGCCGCAGATCACGCACTGGATGTCCACCTCGGCGGACGGCTCGGTGAACGGGAAATAGGAGGGCCGGAACCGCACCGCCAGATCGCGCTCGAAGAAGCCGCGCAGGAAATCGTCCAGCACCCCTTTCAGGTCGGCGAAACTCACCTCCTCGTCCACCAGCAAGCCCTCGACCTGATGGAACATCGGCGAGTGGGTCAGATCCGAATCGCAGCGATAGACCCGTCCCGGCGCGATCACTCGCACCGGCGCCGCCTGCCGCTCCATCACCCGGATTTGCACCGGCGAGGTGTGGGTGCGTAACAAGGTGTGGGTGTCGAAATAAAAGGTGTCGTGCATCGCCCGCGCCGGGTGATGGGGCGGGATATTGAGCGCCTCGAAGTTGTGGAAATCGTCCTCGACCTCCGGCCCCTCGGCGACCGCGAAACCAATGCCGGTGAAGAACGCTTCAATCCGCGCCAGGGTGCGGCTGAGCGGATGGCGGCCACCGGGCCGCTGGCCGCGCCCCGGCAGGGTCACGTCGACGGCTTCGCCCACCAGCCGGGCATCCAGCGCCGCCGCTTCCAGCACCATCTTGCGCGCGGCGATGGCGGTTTCCAGCGCCTGCTTGGCCTCGTTAATGGCCTGGCCCGCTTCGCGCCGCTGCTCGGCGGGCAGGCGTCCCAATTCCTTGAGGCGCTCGGTGAGTACGCCTTTCTTGCCCAGATAATGCACGCGCGCCTGATCCAGGGCGGCAAGATCGCCGGCTCCGGCGATAGCGGCCTGGGCGGTGTCAATGAGTTCGGGCAATGCGTCCACGCCGAAGGGTCTCCCAACGCAGCGAGTAGGGTAGGGCAAACAAAAACAGGGAAAGGATCGCACCCTTTCCCCGTTCGGAATCACGGGCGCCGCCGAACCGAAATCCCGGCCCGGCGGACGGTTCAGGCGATACCGAGCGCGGCCTTGGCGCGGTTCGCCAGTTCGGCGAACGCCGGTTTGTCGAACACCGCCAGATCGGCCAGCACCTTGCGGTCGACCTCGATAGCGGCCAGCTTGAGGCCGTTGATCAACCGGCTGTAGGACAAGCCGCTCTCGTGGGCGCCCGCGTTGATGCGGGTGATCCACAGTGCGCGGAAATCGCGCTTCTTCTGGCGGCGGTCGCGGTAGGCGTACTGACCGGCCTTGATAACGGCCTGTTTGGCGACCCGGAACACCTTGCTGCGGGCGCCGTAGTAACCCTTGGCCTGGTTCAGAACTTTCTTGTGGCGGGCGTGGGCGGTAACACCGCGTTTCACTCGGGGCATGGCTTTATTTCTCCGGTCCGGCGAATCAACTGTAGGGCAACATCCGGCGCACCGCCGGGATATCCACCGCCGCCATGGTCGTGGTGCCGCGCAACTGGCGTTTCCGCTTGGTGCTCTTCTTGGTCAGAATGTGCCGGTGGTGCGAGTGGGAACACTTGTACTGGCCGGACCCGGTGCGGCTAAAACGCTTGGCCGCGCCGCGATTGCTTTTCATCTTGGGCATTGCATGACTCCGCAATTCAAAAAAGTAAATTAATGGGCCAACCCCGGCGCGCGCCGGAGACAGAAACCGCCAACCGTTCGGAGGGAGTTACTTCTTCTTGACCGGCGCGATGGTCATGACCATCTGCCGCCCTTCCATCCTGGGCCGCTGTTCCACCGCGCCATACGCAGCGAGGTCGTCTTCGACGCGCTTGAGAAGGTTGATGCCCAAATCCTGGTGCGCCATTTCGCGGCCCCGAAACCGCAGCGTCACCTTGGCTTTGTCGCCTTCGCTCAGGAAACGGATCAGGTTGCGTAGTTTGACCTGATAGTCCCCCTCGTCCGTGCCTGGACGAAACTTGATTTCCTTGACCTGGATTTGTTTCTGCTTCTTCCGGGCTTCGCTCTGTTTCTTGGCCTGCTCGAACCGGAATTTGCCATAGTCCATGATACGGCAGACCGGTGGTTTGGCATTCGGGGAAATTTCCACCAAATCCAGTTCGGCTTCCTCGGCGATTCGCCTGGCTTGCACCAGGGAAACGATGCCGGCCTGCTCCCCGTCCTGGTCGATCAGGCGCACTTCGCGCCCGGTGATCTCGTCGTTGAGCCGGAGTTCATTATTCGCGGCGATGTTGCTGTCCTCCAGTGATTATTCGGTTCGTCCGCGCCGGGCGATATCGGCTTGCAGGAGTTCCACAAAGGCGGCCAAGCTCATGCTGCCCAGATCCTTGCCGGTACGGGTGCGGACCGCGACGGTATCCGTTGCCATCTCCCGGTCGCCGACGACCAGGAGATAGGGAACGCGTTGCAAGGTGTGCTCGCGGATTTTAAAGCCGATTTTCTCGTTTCTCAAGTCAGCCGCAACCCGGAAACCTTGTTGCATAAGGGATTTTTCGACCTTGGCGGCATAATCGGCCTGATGGTCGGTAATATCGAGCACCACCGCCTGCACCGGCGCCAGCCAGGCCGGCAGCGCGCCGGCGTACTGCTCGATCAGGATGCCGATGAACCGCTCCAGCGAACCGAGGATGGCCCGGTGCAGCATCACCGGCGTCCGCTTGCTCCCATCCTCGGCGATGTAGTAGGCATCCAGCCGGCCGGGCATGGAAAAATCCACCTGAATCGTGCCGCACTGCCAGAGTCGATCCAGGCAGTCGCGCAGCACGAACTCGATCTTGGGGCCGTAGAACGCGCCTTCGCCCGGTTTCAACTGCCACGGCAGGTCGCTCCGGTTCAACGCCAGTTCCAACGCCTTTTCGGCCTTGTCCCAGACCTCGTCGTCGCCGACCCGCTGGTCGGGCCGGGTGGACAGCGCCAGTTGCACCTCGCTGAAGCCGAAATCGGCGTAGACCTGGAACAACAGATCCATGAACGCCGATACTTCGACCTGGATTTGATCCTCGGTGCAGAAGATGTGAGCGTCGTCCTGGACGAAATTGCGTACCCGCATCAGCCCGTGCAGGGTGCCGGACGGCTCGTTGCGGTGGCAGGAGCCGAACTCGGCCAGCCGCAGCGGCAGGTCGCGGTAACTTCTTAGCCCCTGGTTGTAAATCTGGATATGGCAGGGACAGTTCATCGGCTTGACCGCGTAGTCACGGTTTTCCGACGCCGTGGTGAACATGTCGTTGCGGAATTTTTCCCAGTGGCCGGAGCGTTCCCACAGGACGCGGTCCACGATCTGCGGGGTGTGGACTTCCTGATAGCCATGCTCGCGTAGCAACCGGCGGATGTAGTTCTGGATTTCGACGTAGACCCGCCAGCCCCGGTCATGCCAGAACACCATGCCCGGCGCTTCCTCCTGGACATGGAACAGGTCGAGCGCCTTGCCGACCTTGCGATGGTCGCGCTTTTCCGCTTCCTCCAGCCGGTGCAGGTAGGCTTTCAGCGCCTTCTGATCCAGCCAGGCGGTGCCGTAGATACGCTGCAACATCTCATTGCGGGAATCACCGCGCCAGTACGCGCCGGCTACCTTCATCAGTTTGAAGGCTTTGAGCTTGCCGGTGGAGGGGACGTGCGGTCCCCGGCAGAGGTCGATGAAATCGGCCTGTCGGTACAGCGAAATATCCTGGCCCGCTGGAATGTCGGCGATGATTTGCGCCTTGTACTCCTCGCCCATGTTGCGGAAGAAGGTCACCGCTTCATCGCGTGGCATCACCGAGCGGGCCACCGGAATGTCCCGCGCCGCCAGTTCTTCCATCCGCGCCTGAATCCGTTCCAGATCGTCGGGGGTGAAGGAACGCTCGAAGGCGAAGTCGTAATAGAAGCCGTTTTCGATCACCGGGCCGATGGTGACCTGGGCGGTCGGATAGAGTTGCTTGACGGCGTGCGCCAGCAGATGGGCGCTGGAATGACGGATGATCTCCAGCCCTTCCGGGTCGCGCTCGGTGACGATGGCCAAATTCGCGTCCCGGGCGATGGCGTGCGAAGTATCCACCAGCCGGCCGTCGACCTTGCCGGCCAAGGCGGCCTTGGCCAGACCTTGGCCAATCGCGGCGGCGACCTCATGCACGCTGACGGGGACGTCGAACGCGCGCTGGCTGCCATCGGGAAGCGTGATGATCGGCATCGCTGCAATTCTCTTGATCCGCTGACTCTTTTGCCCGGAGTGAAATAGTTAAGGGGCGGGCCTTGAAACCCTTCTTTTGGAAGGAAGGCGCGCCCCTTTCAAATCGTCTCGCTCTGCAACTCACAAAAATCTGGTAGGCGCGATTGGACTCGAACCAACGACCCCCACCATGTCAAGGTGGTGCTCTAACCAACTGAGCTACGCGCCTAAGCGATAGGCGCGGAAGATTAACCAAAGGCGGCGGGATTGGCAAGGAGTCAATCATGATTTTTTAGCCCATGGCCGGTTCGGGGCAAGAAGGCAAGACTGCATCGACAAGTTTTTTTCACCGACCCTCATCCAAACCGTGCTGGTTGGCGCATGACAGAGTGAAGCGGCTCGCGCTTCACGCGCGGCGACGCTCCGCGTATCGCTTCATCCATCCGTTTACCGAGGAGGATTGCCATGCCCCATTATCTGAATAGCGTTTGAATTTCCTATACGCTTCATCGGCTTGGCAGCCCTGACAAAGCGTCACTGAATCAGATGAGACGCACTCATGGGCTGGCCCACACCGCGGACCGCGGCCTGGCCGCGAGGACCGCTCAAGGAGA
This sequence comes from Candidatus Contendibacter sp., assembly GCA_049290615.1. GTDB lineage: Bacteria > Pseudomonadota > Gammaproteobacteria > Competibacterales > Competibacteraceae > Contendibacter. The sequence goes on along the minus strand of JBATNZ010000046.1, from coordinate 20,477 downwards.
CTGATATGAAAAAACCGTTATTCCAAGTTTTGTTCGCAACGGCGCTATTCACCGCGACCGGATTGACCGCGCATGGCTCAAGCCACCGTGAGGCGTTGGCGATTCTCAACGAGCCCTGCGCCGACAACACCGACACTTACGCCTGGGTGTCGCCCGGCTCGCACGACAAGCTCTACCTCATCATGAATTTCAACCCGCTCCACGAGCCGGGTCAGGGTAACCAGGGCCTGCGTGCCTGCAATGGCTACCGCTATGAGTTCCACATCGGAATCGGTGAGAGCCTCAGGGACAAGCTGGTGTATCGCGTCGAGTTCAAGAATACGCTGACGCCCGAGGCGCCTCCCAGTTCCACGGATGCCCTGGGCGGCGGCAACGAGCTACTCTGGCAACTCACCGGTGGCACCGAGACCATGACGGTCAGCCGAGTCGTGCCCTTGAAAGGCGGACATCTGGGTAACGATGTCGATGGGGATGGCGATGTCGATGGAGACGGCTTTGGCGGGCAAGTCGTCGTCATCGGCAAGGATCTCCCCGTCCTCCCGAACAATCACGGTCCGCAGACCGACCGGCTCGTCTACGGTCTCGGTGCTTTCGCCGGTTACGACTCCGGGGATCCCACCAGCCGTGAAGTGGGTCTCTACGATCAGGATTTCGTCGACACCTTCATCCACCCGCTTGTGAACGGGGGGCGGGTCATCGCCGGCCAGTTCGACGATCCCTATCAGCTTGATGAGAAGGGTGTTTTCGACCTGGTCAACTTGAACACAGGCGATCTCGGCGGAATTCCGGGCGCGCGCCGCCCGCCGGGCAAGGACGTGTTCACGGGCTTCAACCTCTTTTCGATCGCCATTGAGGTTCCGATCGGCGACATCTTCCCGCAAGGCATCCCACACAACGGCGTGCTCAAGGTCGACTCGACCGACAGTCTGCTCCGGGTATGGTCGAGTATTAGCCGTCAAAGAATGCAGAGCGTCGATCCCAGCAACATCATCACCGGTCTCAAGGGGTCGGGCGCCTTCGTGCAGGTCGGTCGCAATGCCCTGCCGCTCTTCAACGCCGGCCTCGTTGGGACTCAACGTCAGACACGCTATCTGCGCGGCAGCCCCCTCAAGGACGTGACCAACTTCGGTGCCGACATCCTGTTCCCGGTGCTGGTGCGCGACGCCGAGGCGCTCGGTATCTACAAGGCTCTGGGGGTGCCTGCGGGTACCGTGGCCACCCTCAAGGGGCCCCGCACTGACATCATCAACGCGATCAACTTGGGTCGGCCTATCCCGGTCGCCGACGGCTTCACCGGTGACGTCATCACCCTCGACGCCGCCATCGATTCGAGCTTCCCCAATGGGCGTCGCCTTGGCGGTGGCACGGCGCCGAACCGCAATCAGGTGAATGTGAATAGTGTGCTGATCGGCCTGATCGTGGCGGGTAATCCGGCGGCCGGTCTGGCCAAGGGTATCGAAGTCAACGACAAGGACTATCTCGACCGGTTCCCATTCCTGGCCCCAGCTCACCAGGGTCTCTACCAGGGGCATGGCGGCATCAATGTTCCGACCGAACAAACCCCGCCGCCGCCCACGCCTTGAAATTGCTCCATCCGATCCACGACTGCATGGCGACGGGTCCCCGGTTGGGGCCCGTCCCAGGAGACTGAGGATGTCACGTTCAGGATGGGTAAGGTTTCGTCTGCCGCTAGCGATCCTGGCCATCGCCTTGAAGAGTTCGCCGCTGTTCGCCCACGATCTGTGGATTGAGCCAACGACGTTCTCTCCGGAACCTGGTCAGTTGGTCGGCGTGCGGTTGCGTGTCGGGCAGGACTTGCTCGGGGATCCGCTGCCACGCAATGCCTCACTCATCAATCAGTTTGTTTTCGAGGATACGACCGGACGCAAACCGGTCGTTGGCCGAGACGGCGTCGATCCAGCGGGCTTTTTGCGCTCGGATCTGTCGGGCTTGCTCGTCATCGGTTATCACAGCAATCCGAGCGCGGTTGAATTGCCGGCGGAAAAATTCAATCGGTATTTGCGGGAAGAAGGGCTTGAGACGATCGCGGCGCTGCGAGCCCGCCGCAATGAAACCGAAGCAAGCGCTCGCGAACTCTTTTCCCGTTGCGCGAAAAGCCTGGTGCTGTCGGGGACGCCGAGCGTGGCCCAGGGCGATCGACCCCTCGGGTTTACCCTCGAACTGGTCGCCGAACGGAATCCGTACACACTCGGCGCCGATGAGGATCTTCCCCTGCGCTTAACGTATGAGGGCCGCCCGCTTGCGGATGCACTGGTCGTTGCCATGAACCGGTTGAATCCTTCCGAGAAGCTGGCGGCTCGCACCGACGCCGCCGGCCGGGTGCGATTTCGGTTGCGACCGGATGGAATGTGGTTGATTAAAGCCGTGCATATGATTCCAGCGGCGGCTGGCTCCCAGGCCGAGTGGGCGAGCTTTTGGGCGTCGTTGACGTTCGAACGGCAACCCAAGATCGCTCAAGGTCATTAAAGGCTAAAGAACAAAAAGGTCACGGGCAATGCTTACGAGTATTTTCGGGGTCACGTCTTCCGTCTTGCAGCGCGGGCATCTTGTCCATCTGGCGTTGTGTGCCGTTGTCGTCGCGCTCCTGAGCGGTGCAACGGTGCATGCCCATGAGATCGGCACCACGCGCGTGTCGGTCCTTTTTCAGGAAGGCCAGACGTACCACGTTGAAATCGTGACGGATGCGGCGACGCTCGCCGAGAAGCTCAAGGCCTCGGCCGGTGGCTCCTTACCCCTCGACACCTGTCCGACTTGTCTCCAGTCGGTGTTCGCGAATCTTGACGAGCCATTTCGCCAGCGAGTGAAGCTGGCGTTCGATGCCCAGGACGTTCGTCCCGCAATCTCCTATGCGGTCGCGCCCGGCACCGACGCCCTGTCGCCTGCCGTTGTGACCATCCGATTGACCGGCCGGCTCCCTCCGGATGCGCGCCACTTTACCTGGACCTATGCGTGGACGTTCGCGTCTTACGCCTTGACGGTCCAACGGGCTGTATCCGAGGAGGCCACAACCGAATGGCTGGAAGGCGGCCAAACCAGCGCCCCGTTCACTCTGACATCGCCTACGCCGCCAGTTGATCGACTCGGCACCGCTTGGCGCTATCTCACGCTCGGCTTTACCCACATCCTGCCCCTCGGTTTCGATCACATTCTATTCCTCTTGGCCCTGCTGCTGCCGGCGGTGCTGTGGCGGGAAAACGGCCGCTGGCGGCCAGCGATGGCGCTGCGGACGGTGCTGCTGGAAACCGCCGGCATCGTGACCGCCTTCACCCTCGCGCACTCGCTGACGCTGACTCTGGCGGTGCTGGGCGTGGTGGATTTGCCCAGCCGGCTGGTGGAAACGGTGATTGCGTTCACCATCGTGCTGGCGGCGCTGAACAATCTGTTCCCGCTGGTGACGACGCGGCGCTGGTTGCTGGCGTTTGGGCTGGGGTTGATCCACGGCTTCGGCTTCGCCAGCGTGTTGCGGGAATTGGGTCTGCCCAGCGATGCATTGGCGCTGGCGCTGGCCTGCTTCAACCTGGGCGTCGAAATCGGGCAACTGGCCATCGTCGCGATCGTGCTGCCGCTGGCCTTCGCCCTGCGCCAAACCTGGCTGTACCGGCGGCTGGCGCTGCCGGTGGGTTCGACCGTCATCGCCCTGCTCGCCCTGATCTGGTGCCTGGAGCGCAGCTTGAACATCAGCCTGCTGACTACGGTCGCTAGCCGCGCTGCGCCAACGGCAATACCGACGACTACGGCTTATCTTCCCACTCTTTCATCGTCTCGACTCAACGCTGGTTGACGCTGCCGGGGTTGATGCGTCAGAACATCATCACACGCCAACAGCGTCCTGAAGGGTTACGTTATACTTGATTGATAAGTTTCTTATTTTTCCACATGTCGGGCATCATTGCCGCATGCGGCGGGGTCAGCTAGAATCCCGCCGGTTTATGACCGGGGATACGCAGCACACCATGGATCTAGCCCACCAGGCATCTCAACCCGATTCCCTGACGGATTTGCTGGCGGCGACTGCCCGTGGCGACCGTCAGGCATTCACCGAACTGTACCGGCTCACCCATCGCCGGCTGTACGCCATCGCCTTGGCGTTACTGCGCCGGCAGGATGCTGCCGAGGATGTGTTACAGGAAACCTATCTGGCGATCTGGCGCACCGCCGGCCAGTACCAGACCGGACGCGCCCCGGCTCTGGTCTGGCTGATGGCGATAGTCCGTCACCGGGCGATCGAGCATTTGCGCCAGCGTCGGCGGCGGGCGCTGGAAACCTTCGCCGAACCGCTGGCCGAGGATGCCTTGCAAGTGCCCGATCCCAGCCAGCCGCTGGCGTTGGATCACCTGGCCCACGCCATTCAGGAGTGTCTGCGGCGTTTGTCCGCCGATCAATCCCAAACTATCGCACTGGCTTTCTTTCACGGCCTCAGCCATGAGGAGCTGGCAACGCGGTTAAAAACGCCGCTCGGCACGGTCAAAAGCTGGGTACGGCGGGGTTTGCTGCAACTCAAGGGGTGCCTGGAATCATGAACCGGAACGAAGCGGAAAGCCTGGCGGGCGATTATGTGCTTGGCGCGCTGAGCGGGCCGGAACTGGCCGAGTTCGAAGCGGCCTTGGCGGGGAACCCGGCATTACGCCAGCAGGTCGCGGCATGGGAGCGGCGGCTGACTCCTTTGGCGGCAACGCTGCCGGAAGCAACGCCGCGCCCGGCGTTGTGGGAGGCTATCGAATCGGCGCTGGATGCGGCGGGGCCGCCTGCCACTATAACCGTGCGCGCCCAGGAAGGGGACTGGCGGACGCTGGCGCCGGGTGTGGCGGTCAAATTGCTGCTGGTGGATCAGGACGCCGGCTTTCAATCCTTTCTGTTGCGGCTGGCGGCAGGCTGCCAGCTTCCCGCCCACGATCATGGCGCGCTGGAGGAATGCCTGTTGCTGGAGGGCGACATGCTCATCGGCGACCGCTATTACACGGTGGGCGACTATCACGCGGCGCTGCCCGGCTCGCGGCACGCCCCCCTCTCCACCCGCAACGGTGGGTTGGTGTTTCTCCGCAGCGAACTGCGCCCGGAATTGATGGCCTGAGCGCCGAGATGCTTCCGCCGACGCGAACAGACTCCGTTATTGGCCCCGAACCATCATGCCAAGTACCAAGGACCCGTTTAGAAATAACCCGGTCAAGTTTTATCAGCGGCCATCGGTAAGATTGTGTAATTCCATTCCCCGTGAAAGTCGGCTTTTTGGAGATGGACGCGAGTCATCTGCTCATCGCTGATCTTGATCCCTGTCGGATAGGCGTGTGTGTCCAAGGTCGCCTGCACGGTCAGGCCGGTGCGGGTGTGGGTGGCGCCGATCAGTTGGACGACGGTTTCATAGCTCACCAACGGTTGACCGCGCCAGTTTTGGGTGATGGCGGAGAACAGGCGGTGCTCGATTTTGTTCCATTTACTGGTGCCCGGCGGGAAATGGCAGACTTGGATCGTCAGGCCGCTCTCATCGGCCCAACGTTGCAGTTCCCATTTCCACAGGTGGTTACGCGAGCTGTTGCTCCCCCCGCCGTCGGCGGTGATCAACAGCCGGGTGGCTTGCGGGTAGGTGGCCCGTCCCAGCGTCGCCCACCACTGGCGGATGCTGGCCACGGCAAAGACCGCCGTGTCGTGATCGGTGCCCACCGTCACGCACCCGGCATTCCGACTCAGATCGTACACCCCGTAGGGAATGGCTTTGCCCCGACTCAAGTTCGGAAAATCGTAGACGTTGACGGCCGGCGCTTGGCCCGGCGGGTACCAGTCTCGCCCGGCATTCTTGAAGTTGCCGATCAACTCCCGTTTCTTGGCGTCCACCGAAATCACCGGCTGGCCCTCGGCTTGGTAGCGGATGACCTCCGCATTGAGGTGCGCAAACTGGGCATCCCGATCGGGCTCGGCGCCACCTTCCCGGACCTTCCGATCCCCTTGCAGGCTATAGTCCAGCCCATGGAGCAGTTCCGCCACCACCGTGTGGCTGACCACATGGCCCTGTTGGCGCAGCGCCGCCGTCAGGTGGCGGGTGCTCTTGCAGGTCCAGCGCAACGGCGAGTCCGGCGCGCCCCGACTGGTCGGCTCCACCAACCGCTCCAAATCCGCCTTCAGCGTCGGATCCCGCGCCGTGAGCCGTTTGCGACCCCCGCCAGGCCGGCGGACCCGCGCCCCCCGCGCGGCTCGTTCCGGCTGGATCAGTTCCCGACAGCCCGCCGCCACCACTCCCCGCGACAGGCCCGTCGCCCGCGACACCTGACCAATACCGCCCCAGCCCAACACCCGCGCTTCGGTACCGGCCCACAACCGCCGCTGGCGTTCGTTCAAGTGGCGGGCAATCAACTCATACCGTTGCCTGATCGGATCTGGAGTCATGACGGCGTTCCCCTTGATTAACCGTCTCTGTCCTATTAGACAACAAATGATTTTGTTATTTCCTGACGAGCCCCAAAATGCCGACAGCGGTGATCCAACTGCCGGCTACGCGCACCGCAATGGGCAGCCAGGCCGGTTTCAGGCGCAGCAGGTATGCAGTGCCGGCCATGCTGTAACCCAGCGTCAGCAGCGCGGCAGTGACCAGGCCCAGAATAAAGACCGCCGGTGACAGATTCGGAGTGATCGCCGCGCCGTTGGCGTAGCCGTGGGTCATGCCGAACAGCAATGCCAGCGCGTACAGCAGCGCCGCTGGCACTCGCCAAGTGGCGGCGACCAGGCCGCCGAACAGCGCGACCGACCCGATGTTCAGCAGCGATACCCACCCCAGCGCCGGATGCCGCAGCGCCAGGCCCGCGCCCAATGCCATTGCTGCAGGAAAGACCAGCAATAGTCCTTGTCCCTTGTTCAAACCGTGTTGACCCGCCAGCAGGCCGAGCGCCACCATCGACAATACATGCTCCGGAGCGGTCAGCGGATGGAGCAGGCCGGCGTAGAACGAGCCGGCTTGGGGGCTGGCCGCGTGGGCGTAGGCCGCATCGGCGCCGAGCGCCAATCCCAGCACCACGCCCGCGCGGATGGCGAGCGTTTGCGAACCCGCCCGCACGGCTGCTAGGCTCCAGCCAGATGAGGAATCAGGAAATACATCCCGCAGGAGGCAATCGCCGCTCCGCCCGCCTGCAGTGCGCGCGTACCCCAAGACCAGCGATTGATCAGGCCAATGATGATTCCGATGACATGCAACGAGCCGGTGGCGATGACAAAGCCCAGTGCGTAGGCCAGCGCGTTGGCCGATTCGGGCAACTCCGCCCCGTGGGCATAGCCGTGAAAAATGGCGAACAGCCCGACCAGTATCCCTGCCACCCATAGCGGTGGACGAGCCGCCAGCGTCACCATTAACCCCAGCGCGATGGCCGACGCCGCAATGCCGATCTCCACTCCGGGTAGATTCACGCCCAGCACGCCGAGCAGCCCGCCGAACGCCATCACCAGAGGAAAGGTCACCGGTAGAACCCAAATCGCCGGTGGCCCCAACTGCGCGCCCCAAAGACCGACCGCGACCATTGCCACCACATGATCCAAGCCGAGGATGGGATGCTCGAAGCCGGCGACAAAACCGCCGGCGATATCGCCTTGGCTAACATGCGCCAAAGCCAGCGCCGGAGCCAGCAAGCCGACAAGGGCGGCGAAGTTCTGGTATCGGTTGGAGATACGGATATTCATATCATCAGTCCTCTGGATGAAGGTGTTCTATCCGTATGCGAACCCAGAGCGCGCTTGGATGCGGCTTCGATTCATTTGCGCCAGCGGCGGCGGGCGCTGGAAACCTTCGCCGAGCCGAACGCGGTTAAAAACGCTGCTCGGCACGGTCAAAAGTTGGGTACGGCGGGGTTTGCTGCAACTCAGAAGCTGCCTAAAAAATAAGCTATTGATTAATATGAATGTTGATATGGCTTTCAGCCGGTTTTTGGCCGATCTGGCCGGGCCGAAGGCTAGCCCAATGGAAAGTTTTTCTGAAAAATCAATGATGAGTTTTTCGACAGTCTCTGAGTATTTCCGATGAACGCCGTGCTCGCTTGGCTCGTAGTCCAGATCACCGGAAAATTGACAGGAGGGTAGATTTTGATTTTCGACCTTGTAGGCTGGGATGAAGCGTAACGCAATCCCAGCGGGACCGTTGCAAGGCGCTGGGTTTCAGCGCGAAGCGCCTCTACCTGGCCTACACGCTCCAGCAAAACCTATCGAGAAGCGGTATTACCTCCTCTCGCGGACAGCCCGCAAAGCGGACCGTGACGGCATCACTTGGGACAGTTGGCCTACTTCGCCATGAACTTGCTGGGCGTTTCGAGGATGATCGAACCCAGATCACCGAACCATAAGGAGTAGTACTACATGATGACGAATCCATCTACGGGAGTTCGTGTATTGCTGGTAGGCGCGACGGGACTGGTCGGCGGTCACTGCCTGGATCGTCTACTGGCGGATGACGCCATCGGCCCAGTGACCGTACTGACCCGCCGGCCACTGGCGCGCGTCGATCCCAAACTGACAGCCCATGTCGTGGACTTTGATCATCTCCGTGATCGTGCCAAGACGATAGTCGCCGATGCCGTACTCTGCTGCCTGGGCACCACCCACCGGGCGGCCGGTTCGCCGGAGGCGTTCGCCAAGGTGGATCACATCTATGTCGCCGAACTGGCCAAACTGGCGGTGGCGCGGGGCGCGTCCCGGTTCGTGCTGGTGTCGGTGGTTGGCGCCGATCCCAGTTCGCCGGTGTTTTACAACCGGGTCAAGGGGCGGGCCGAGGCGGCAATCAGCGAACTACCGTTCAAGGCCGTGCATATTCTGCGGCCCTCGCTGCTGCTGGGCGAACGCCCCGAACCCCGGCCGGCTGAGGATTGGAGCAAACAGTTCGCGCCGGTCTGGTCGCTGTTAATGTGGGGACCGCTCAGCCGGTACCGGCCGATCACGGCGGAAATTGTTGCTGCCCGGATGGTGGAACTGGCTAAAAGCGACCAGGAAGGCGTACATATCCATTATTTCAACAACTGATGGCGCGCTTGCGCGGGTGGCGCCCGATAAAAGAGCGGCCGCGCGGGTGGGTGGCGAGCCTGGCGGCGGCGCTGCTCGCGTCGCTGGGTCTGCCGGGCGAGCAACCGGCGCTGGCCAAGAGCCTCTACAAATACCAGGACGCTTCCGGCGCTTGGGTGTTCACCGACCGGCCGCCTGCCACCGATACCCCAGTGGAGGTCCGCCCGCTGTCGGTTCAGGAACTGCCGGCCAAGGTCAGCATCCGCAATCGTGGCAGCGCGGACACGCCGGTACTGACGGTGATTAACGACTATTACGGCCCGCTCGAAGTAGAGATCAGCGCCGAACGGATCGAGAACATGGCGACCCAGCCGCCCCTGCCGGTGCGGGTGGTGGCGCCGGCCCGCATGGAAACGCCGGTGGTCACGCTTAGACCGGCCGGCCGGCGCTGGCGCTACGCCTATCGGGCGCGGGCGGTGCTGGGCGATCCCGCCGCCATCCACCAGCCCGACCGACCTTATGCGCCGCCGTTCGCGCCGGGACAGCGGTTCCTGATTGGCCAGGCTTTCGACGGAATCTTCAGCCATCAGCATCCCCAGAGCCGCTACGCGGTGGATATTGGCCTGCCACTGGGTACGCCCGTCCGCGCCGCCCGCGAAGGGGTCATCATGGAAATCGCCGCCGATTTTCTGGACGGGGGGCCGGATCAAAAGTATCGGGAGCGAGCCAACGCCGTGCGCGTTCTCCACGCCGACGGCACCATGGCGGTGTACGCGCACCTGCAAACCGATTCGGTGCGGGTCACTCCCGGGCAACGGGTGGAGCGTGGCGCTTGGCTGGCGAATTCCGGCAATACCGGCTTTTCCACCGGCCCGCATTTACATTTCGCGATCCAGCGCAACGCCGGGATGGAACTGGTTTCCGTACCCTTTGAGTTCGCCGACGCCGACGGGCGCGGTATCACTCCGATCAAGGGTATGCTGCTGACAACGCCCTGAGCGTGGCCGGATCGAATCGGACAGAGGCTGTGGGGCAATCGCAATAAGCATACAGATAGGGGAAAATAAGGCGCGGCTTGCCGTGGATGAATAACCCCAGCCGTCTGTAAACGGTAGTTGAGGCCACGCCGCCCTCAACCGGTGCGGCGTTGCACGGAAAACCGCCGCCATGTCCGAACGTCCCGCCGTCCATCCCGTCCTGCGCCTCGCCCCCACACTGGAAAAGTGTCGCCGCGTCAAGTGCGAAACCCGCGCGCCGACCGCGCGCGTCTCCATTGAACCCCATGCCGTGATGGGCGCGGTCCAGACCGGCGCGATCACGCCCGAACAGGCCGGGGAGGTCATGGCGTTGTTGCTGGCGCAAGCGAAGGTTTTGGAAGTGGCCGAGATCACTCAGAAGATTGAAGCGCTGGAACAAGCCATCGCGGCGCTGGCTGGGCGGTGATGACGGCCTGAAAAAACCGCGCCCCGGCTGTTGCGGACAATCGCCAGTGCTTTCCGGCAACTGGACAACGAATGGAAAACGGACAAAAGAGAAGGGGCTAGGCTTTGGCCTAACCCCTTTTTTGATTTGGCTCCCCGGCGCGGACTCGAACCACGGACCCAGTGATTAACAGTCACGCCTTAATCATTTTCAGCCCGCTTCACCGCACTTCACTTATTTGATAAAGACATTGAATTTTAATAATTAATGTCTTATCCTTCCGTCATCGCGCTTCAAGCAACTGCAACGCTGAGCAAGCATTTTTGCTAGCCATTCTGCTAGCCAAGATTTCCTGGCTAGCAGGATTCGCGACGAGGAAGGATTATGAAATTTACCGACCGCGCCGTTTTAAATCTCAAGCCGCAAGCCGACCGCCACGAGGTATGGGAGGGTACTGGCCTCGGTGTTCGGGTATCCGTCAAAGGCCGCAAGTCCTGGGTCATGGTCTACCGGTTCCAAGGCAAGCCGCGCTATCTTACCTTGGGAACTTACCCGGAAATGTCGGTCGCACAAGCGCACGAAGCGCACCGCAAGGCTCTGGCAACCCTGGAACAAGGTAGCGATCCCGGCGCCAAGGTGGTTCAGGAGCGGCGAGAGGAACGCCACGCGCCCACCGTGGCGGCGCTGGCGGCGGAATACCTGGAGAAGTGGGCGAAGCCGCGCAAGCGTTCCTGGCACGCGGACGAACGGATTTTGAACAAGGAGATACTGCCACAATGGGGAACCCGCAAGGCGCGCGACATCACTCGGCGGGATGTGATCGCTTTGTTGGATAACATCGTCGAACGTGGTCCCATTCTGGCAAATCGCACCTTGGCGCTGGTCCGCAAATTGTTCAATTTCGCGGTGGATCGCGCAATCCTGGACTTGTCGCCTTGTGTTCGCGTCAAAGCTCCCGCACTGGAAAAGTCTCGCGAGCGAGTGCTGACGGATGACGAAATCCGGGTTTTCTGGGATGGTCTGGACAAGGCGGCGATGGCACCGGGTACACGGCTGGCGCTCAAGCTGCAACTCGCCACCGCGCAACGCAAGGGGGAAGTGGCGTTGATGCGTTGGGATTGCCTCGATTGGGAAGCGGCGATGTGGACGATTCCCGGCGAGAACGCCAAGAACGGAAAGGTGCATTGCGTTCCGCTCTCGCCGCTGGCTCTCGATCTGCTCCGGCAAGCCAAGGAACTGGCGGCGGAGTCGCCCTGGGTGTTTCCCGGTCCGCGCCATGGCGGCGTCAAGCCTATCGGGGATGCGGTCCCCGATCATGCCATGCGGAAGGCGCTCCCGGTGTTGGGATTGGCCGATGTAACGCCACATGACTTAAGGCGAACCGCCGCCAGCCACATGACCGCGCTTGGCATTCCCCGGCTGGTAGTCTCCAAGATTCTCAACCATGCGGAACGCGGGGTAACCGCGATCTACGACCGCCATACCTATGACCCGGAAAAGCGGGAAGCCTTGGAGAAATGGGCGCGGAAGCTGCGCGCTCTGCTGGCAACCGACAACGTGATTCGATTGCGCGCCTGATACCCATTTTCCAATTAGACCGTGCCTAGCCTTTGGCCGGGCGAAGAGCCGGGTTCCCTTGCCCGGTCTGGCGCGGTTCCTTCCGCAAGGGCCAGCGTGTAGGGACGCTTGATGAGTTTGCATTTTTTGAGCTACGCCGAGGCGTTCGCCGCTCTCCAGTCCCGTTATCCCGATTTGACCGAAGCCGAGTTGCGAATGTGGGTAAATGGGAAAAGAAGTTTGGTGGCTCTCACCGATCACCCCGGTAAAACACGGTCCTCTCGATTAAGACATCCGCCATTCCGGTTCCATTGGTCCGGCAGCGGCGACCAAAGCATTAATGCGCTCTTGGATTGCTGGTTTCCCTCCAAGCAGATTGTTCGATTCGTTCCCAGTCGGCGCTATCTGACCTACGGGCAATTGGTGGAACGCTGGCGGTCTCGCACATTGGAAGACATTCATGCGTTCATCACTGAACAAGTGGAAGCATTCCGAAATAAATCCGGTTTTGGCTTTTTTGATTTCGGTGCGTTTGATCCGTTGGGGCGGCTGGATTTGCCGATGAAGGACTACGTTTTTGCCTTGGATCAGGTTGAAGAAATGGAGCGGAGATGGTTTATCGAGCCAGCCCCGCGCCCACAATCGCAACTTCGCCCGTTTCAAGCCGAAGACGTTCGTTATTTTTCACGCCGGTTGCGCTGGTCCGAACAGATAGCGGGTTATTTGGTACAAGGTTGCGTGCGCGTCGACGCCACTGGCCATTATTGCTACGACGATTTTCCCGTCGTCTGGACCTGGCCGACTTTCGAGAACGGCGCTGTACAACCGCCGGAGGCGGACTACGTTGATGTTTTCTCCAGCTTGGCGTTTCCCATTGAACCGCTGGTATTCGTCGAGTTTTGTGAGAGGCGCAATATTCCTTTGCCGTCTGAATTGATAATAAAGGTGAAGGAGATCGCGGGAGTAGTTGCCTTGTCGAAACTGGCCATTGCTGTTCCGACGGTTGCTTGTCCTACTCCCCCCGATCCTGCTATACCCCCGCGCACGAAAGGCACGCTGTACGAGTTGATAGCGGCGCTGTTCTTAAGCGGGTACGGGCACGTTCCTGATCTGGAAATCCTTCAAAGAGATATAAAGGATATAAAAGAGTTCGATCCTGATTTCTTGAGGGATACCCTCAAGAAGGTGTCGGAAAAGTGTTCCAAGCTTCAATAGCCTAGTCTGCTATTGCAATAGCCCCTGCCGCTATTGCAATAGATGTGACACCCCGGATTCTTTGAGTAGCCTTGGCGATGCTTCGATTCGCAAGCATAACCGAGGTATCTACAATGGTTGTTTCTTCCCCCGCCGGGAACTCCCCGGCTCCCGCTCCCGACACTAGCGGCTTGCTCCGCTGGCCTGCTGTTCGTGATCTCACTGGCCTTTCCCGTTCAACCGTTGACCGCTTGGAACGCGCCGGCTCCTTCCCGCGCAGGTTTGTACTCAGCCGAAATATTGTGGGCTGGTCCCGCTCGGCTGTCCTGGCTTGGGCGCAATCGCGGGAGGTAAGGCAATGACTGATTACCTGGTCTCTACTCAAGGCGGCAACGCAATCTCACCTGGCTTGCACTTCGGTATCGTCTTTGGATTCACCGGCCTTGGCTTGCAACCCGGTTATTTGCCTACCGATCTGCCAAGAGTGCAATTCGCCTTGGGTTATCGGCTCAAGGATATGGAAGCCGGCGTTCAAGAGTGGTGGGAGATTTACACGCTCTCTTTCGGCGAAAAGTCGAATCTCCGCAAACACATCATGGCTGGCGGCTTGCTCAACCAAGAGGAAATGGCGAAAGGCTTCGATCCGCGCAAGCTGATTGGCCGCGCGACCGGCCTTTTATTCCAGAAAGTTCCGCGCCAAGACGGTACCGAGAAAAGCAAGCTGCTTGGATTGTCGCCGATGAAGGAACCGCCGGCGGGTGTGACCCTGGACGAGTTGAAGGCCGGCGGCCGGGTGATCTTCGAGAGAGAGCGGCCCGACCCGGCCATGCTGGCGCGGCTTCCCGGCTGGATTCAAGCCAAGGTCAACCCGCAACCCGCCGCTGCTCCTGGTCCGGTCTATCCGCAATCCGCCGCACCGGCCTATGCGGCGGCGTTCGCGGCTCCCGCGCAACCGGAAGCGGCACCGGACTTCAATGACGACCTGCCGGACAACTGGTAAGCACTCGCCCTAACCGACCGCCGCCGCGCAACCGGCGGCGATCTTTTCGAGGTAACAACTGATGGACTACACGATTCAAGACGTGGCGGGCGCGCTATCTTTGCCGGAAGCACTCGCCCAGGTCAACCTTTCGCCGCCGGAATCGCCGCCGCTCGACGGCTCCTGGTTCCGGTACACCGATCCGCAACATCCCAAGGCCAACAACAAGGCGGCCTATATCCGCGCGTTCCTGCTCCCGGAAAGCGGCGTGATAACCGCCACCTTCGGAAGCTGGTGGCGGGAAGCGCAAGGCTTGGGCGGCCCCTGGCAATGGCAAAGCGTCCCGCCGGATTCCCTTACTCGCGAGCAGCGGGAACGGTTGGAAGCGGAACGCACCACCGTTGATTCCGAGTATCGGGAAGCGCGCGCCAAGCGCCAGCAGGAAGCGGCGGAGAACGCGGCGCGGATGTGGCAAGCCGCCACGCCGGTCCACGGCGCCGATCATCCCTACCTTGCCAAGAAAGGGGTTCCCGGTCTTGGCGCGGTCCGGCTCCTGCAAAGCACGCTCCTGGTGCCGCTGTTCGACGTGAAACCCGGCGCTCTCTGCTCCCTGGTGCGGATACTTCCGACGGGTGAAAAATACAACCTGGAGGGTGCCAAGAAAGCCGGGTGTGCCGGTCCCATCGGCCCGGAACCGACCGCCGGCGGGCGGGTGTGGTTGTGTGAAGGCATCGCCACCGGTCTATCGTTGCACCTGGCGACTGGCGATCCCGTCTACTCCTGCGGCGACGCCGGCAACCTGGCGCCCGTGGCCTTGGCACTGCACGAGCGGCTTTCTACCGCGCGCATTTGGATAGGAGGGGATAACGACCCGGCTGGCCGCCAAGGCGCGCAAAAAGCCCTACAGGCGGTCTATGGCGCGCGTGCGGTGTTTCCCGAAATTCCCGCCGGCAAGGGTACGGACTGGAACGATCTACACGCCGCCGCCGGGCTGGAAGCGGTCAAAACGCAACTGCAAGCGGCGGCGACCGCACCGGTGGAACCGGAACCGCTCCGGCGCGAACCGCCGCCGCCGGAACCTTTCCCGTTGGAAGCCTTGGGACCGCTGCTCACTCCGGCGGCCCTGGCCTTGCGGCGCATTATCCAAGCGCCGGACGCCTTGATTGCTCAATCCCTGCTGGCCGCCGCCGCGTTGTGCGTCCAGCCACACGCCAATGTCATCATCGACGGGAGGGTATCGCCGCTGGCGTTGTTCTGCATCACGGTCGGCGCGAGCGGCGAAAGGAAAACCGCTGTGGATGTCTTGGCGCTCAAACCGATTACTGACCGCCAGCGGGAATTGGTGGCGCTCTACCGGAATGATGACCGCCTGCATAAGACCGAACTCCGGGAATTCGAGCGAATCGAGCGGGAGACTCTCAAGGAAAAAGTGGTGGATTTAGCCGCGCTCAAGGCCAATCGGGACAGGAAGAAATCGGCCTTGGATGCGCTCGGCGAACCGCCGCAAGCGCCACTGCTCCCGAACCTGCTGGCCGCCGATCCGACCGCTGAAGGCCTGTTCAAGCTGTTTGCCAACGGACAACCCTCACTCGGCCTTTTCTCGGATGAAGGCGCGTTGTTTATCGGCGGCGCGGCGATGATGAAGGAGACCCGGCTACGCACCATCGGCGCATTGAGCAAGTTATGGGACGGGCGACCGCTGGACCGGGTACGCAGTGGCGACGGGGCAAGTGTGCTGTTTGACCGCCGCTTATCCCTGCACTTGATGATGCAACCGCTAGTCGCCGCCGAATTGTTCGGCGATCCGATCTTTCACGATCAGGGATTCCTATCGCGGGTGTTGTGTGCCTGGCCGGACAGCACGGCGGGAACCCGGCGCTATCGGAGTGAGGACGCGAGCCAAGACCCGGCGATAGGGCACTACTGGTCCGTGCTTAAGGCGCTGCTGGAACGCCCGTACCCGTTGCGGGAAGGAACCCGTAACGAGTTGACACCCCGCAACCTGCCTTTGTCCGATCCCGCCAAGGCGGTATGGATTCGCTATAGCGACACCATCGAAACCCAGTTGGGTGACGGTCAACCGCTGGAACCGATACGCGGCTTCGCCAACAAAGCCGCCGAACACGCGGCGCGTATCGCCGGCGTCTTGGCGGTGATCGAAACCCCGAACGCCGGCGTGATCGACGTGCCGCACGTTCAAGCGGCTATCGCCCTGATGGATTACTACCTGACCGAGATGGTGCGGATACAGGAAACCGGCGCCGGGAATCCCGATATTCTCTTGGCGGAACGGCTCTTGGAATGGGCGCGCGGTCATGAGGTGATCCATCCCCGGTTGATTTGCCAGTACGGTCCGAACGCAATCCGGGAAGCGGAAACCGCCAAGCGGCTGTGCCGGCTCTTGGAAACCCATGGCTGGCTTGCCAAGGTGGAAGGCGGCGCGGTGTTGGAGGGTGTTCACCGGCGGAACGTGTGGAGGGTGTGCCGGTGAAATATTCACTCGATACCCCTGCTACTTCTGCTACTCCCGCTACTCAAGCAATAGGCGGGAGTCAACTGATACCCGCTGCTACTTCTGCTACTCCCGCTACTCAGTTAGTTGAAAGTAGCGGAAGTAGCGAGAGTAGCAAGCTGCTAACCCTTAACCCGGAGTCGGCGAGTAGCGAAAGTAGCGAGAGTAGCAGGGGGGAACTGCTAAAAATTATCGGCGCGGCTCCGGTCTACCAGTTCAACCCGCGCGGGCGGTTTTTCTCTTGGCGAGTGACCTTCCGCGCAGAACCGGCGGGAACCTATCGGTTGATCTTCGACGAAGCCAAGACCATAGACGAGATACGCGGCCCGCTCTCGACCAAGTACACACCGGCGGATGTCGTTTCGATCATTCCCGACTGGTACACGTTGGAAGTCTCCCGCGCGGACGTGGAAGCCACGCACGGCGCAACGGTGGCGGGTGTTCCGGTGGCGGCGGTGTTGGATCAAGCCGCGCCTTGGGACTTTTACGATCTCCGCGATCCAAGGGTATTGGAAGCGTTCGCCAAGGCGTTGCAGGAACCCGGCCAACCTCTGGCAGCGTTGCCGGCGGCTCCTGGACAAGCATCGCTCTTCGAGGAACCGCCGCGCGACGATACCGCCGCCGCGCTGCTCTGGCGGGAAGGCTTCGAGGTGGCCTATCTGGTAGACCCGGCGGCGGCGCAAGCGGCGATCAAGCGACTGTTGGCCGCGCCGGGTGTGTTGGGACTGGATATCGAAACCGCCAAGACGCCGGCCTATCGCGATCATCCCGGCGCGGGTCTCGATCCGCACTTGTCCCGGATTCGGCTGGCGCAACTGGCGACCGCCGGCTTCGTGGCGGTGTTCGATCTCGACCGGATACCGCTGGCGCTCCTGGCGCCGCTCTGGAATCGGCCTTTGGTAGCGCACAATGCCGGCTTCGAATTGAAGCATTTACTCCATGCCAGCATCGATCCCGCGCGGCTGCATTGTTCCCTGCTCCTGGATAGAGTGCTCTCCGGTCAACGGCGATCCTTGGCGGCGGTTAGCGGTGACCGCTTGCAATGGCCGATGGACAAGACCTTGCAGGTATCGGATTGGAACGCGGCGGAACTCTCCCCGGCGCAACTCGGCTATGCGGCTTTGGATGCAGTAGCGGCGTTCCGGCTTTACCCGCTGCTCCTGGAAGCGATCAAGACCACCGGTAGGATGCCGGCCTATACCCTGCTCCTGAAAGCGCAACGGCTTGTCGCCAAGATGGAATTGGCCGGCTGTCCGTTCGATCTCCAAGGCCATGCGGTGTTATGCGACCAGTGGGAGCGGGAGCGGTTGGCGGCGATTGAGTCTTTGGCAGCGGTGTTGGGACCGGGTGTATCGCCGGATTCCGCCGCGCAACTGGCGGCTTGGCTCTCGCGCAACCTCCCGCCGGAACGGTTGGCGACCTGGCCAAAAACGAGCGGCGGGCAACTGGCGACCGGCGCCGATAGCCTGGCGATGGCGGATGATCTGGAAGTGGTCAAGCCGCTCTTGGTCTACAAGACCGCCGCCAAGCGGCTCTCGACTTACGGCCCGGCGTTCGCCCAGTGGATCTCGCCGGTGACCGGCCGGATACACGCCGGCTTTTCGATTGCCCACTCCCGACCCGGCCGCTTCTCTTGTAGCAAGCCGAATCTCCAACAACTCCCGCGCGACCCGGCCTTTCGCCGGCTGGTCAAAGCCGATCCTGGCCGGCGGCTGGTGGTGGCCGACTACAGCCAAGTGGAACTGCGAACCATGGCGCTCCTGTGCCAAGACCCGGCGATGCTGGCGGCCTATCGGGATGGAAAAGACCTTCACCGGCTCACGGCGGCGGCGGTGTTGGGTATCGAACCGGCGGTGGTCTCCAAGGGACAGCGGCAACTCGCCAAGGCGGTGAATTTCGGCTTGATCTACGGCATGGCGCCAAAAACCCTGGTGAGCCATGCCAAGGCCAACTATGGCGTGGTCATGTCCCTCGCGGAAGCGGATAAGGCCCATGCGGCATTTTTCGCGGCTTATCCCAGGTTGCGACTGTGGCATAGGCTTACAGCGGCGGAAACGGAAAGGACCGGCAAGGCGGTTATCCGTGGCGGCCTGGTACGGAACTTCGCCCAGGAACCCGGCGGCGCGAAGTACACGGAATCCTTGAATACGCCGGTGCAAGGCGCGGCGGCGGCGGCGATGCTGGCGGCGCTCCCGCTCTTGGACAAGGTGCTATCGGGACTGGACGCCAAGCCGATCAACCTGATCCACGATGAATTGGTGTTGGACGTGGCGGCGGCGGCCGTGGAACCCGCCAAGGCGGCCCTGGTACAAGCCATGACCGACGGCTTCGCGGCGATCTTCCCGGAAGCGGAAGCGGCGGGAACGCTCCGTGATCTGGTCGAGGCACACGAGGGCAAGGATTGGGAGGCAGCGAAACCATGACGAGGAAAAAAGCCAGTACCGACCCGAACCGCACGACTGTGGCCGGGAAGAAGTCCCCTCAACCCCGAACCGAGATCGCGGTGGACGCGCCCACGGCGGAAGAAGGATTTAAGGCCTTCGCCGCCATGGTGACTTCGCCCTCGTTCGCGGCCATGCGGGTCCTGCGGGTCGGGGAGCAAAAAACCGTTTCTGATAAGCTGGACTTGCCGATCTTGATCCGGGCCTTGCGCGACCAGGCCAAGGCGGTCAACACAGGCGACTTGGCTCAGGCCGAGGGGATGTTGATCAATCAGGCCGTAGCCCTGCAAAGCCTGTTCGCCCGGCTGGTGGAACGCGGGATGGCCGCCGATCTGCTCGCCCCCTACGAGGTCCATATGCGCCTGGCGCTGCGGGCACAGGCGCAATGTACCCGAACCCTGGAGGTGTTGGCGAGCATCAAGAATCCGCCGGTGGTGTTCGCCAAGCAAGCTAACATTGCCAATCAGCAGCAAGTGAATAACCATCCGACCCCGCACGCGCGGGAAACCGCAAATTCGCAAAACAGACTATTGGAGACCTTACCCGATGAACGGCTGGACTTTGGAACGCCGGCAACGGCAAGCGGGGCTGATTCGCACCTGGCAACCGTGGAAGCACTCGACCGGCCCGAAGTCGGAAGTGGGTAAGGCGAAGGTGGCGCGCAACGCTTTCAAAGGCGGCTGGCGTCCTCAACTGCGGGAACTGGCGCGGGCGTTGCGGAAACAGTGGGAAGCGGTCGAGGCCCTGGGCTAAACGATCTTATAGATGTCAAGGATGAGTAGTTGGAGATACCCCGACCGCCGCCACCGAAGCCCTGGCGCGCGAGTGGCGGGGGCGCTTTGTGCGACACGGCATTCGCCCAGTTCGATATGTTCTGCTATCACTCAGGCGGCGGCGGGCAGTACCTACCAGCAAAAGATTTTTTCATATTAAGATCCGATAGCTCTCGTTCTAGACGGAAAATATCTATCTCTATTGAAGTCGTTAGCGCGAACTTGTTCGGGTTGACGGGCTGATCCTGCCGCAACCCCTGCTGATCTTGCTCCCTTAGTTGTTGATACTCCTCCCTTTTGGCCTGCAACTTGTTTTCCGCTGCCTGTATGGCAGGATCGAATTTACGGTCTTGTTCCGCATTATCGTACAAACATTTTTCGTATGCGGCTTTCGCTTTGGATCGCTCCTCCGGCGTTGGGGGTCGTGGCGGCGGTGGTGGAAATTTAGCCCGGCAGGCTTGGGCAATCGCCACGGCTGCCGTGTTGCTAGTGGTTCAACTGGGCTGAGTTGACTTAAAGCGGGGAATGGGATTTCCTGTAGGAGTACCCCTGACCAGGAGCCTGACCATGCCGCTGCCCAAATATGTAGTCCGTTTGACGGTTGAGGAACG
>JBATNZ010000045.1:0-22900 GCA_049290615.1 Candidatus Contendibacter sp. | reverse complement strand
TACCATCACCGCGACAGGTCGGTTCTGGATAAACCGCTCCAAGACTTCGCCAAACATAGGAATACCTCAAGATATTTAAAAAATTGTGTTATTATACAATAAATTATCAAGGACCTTAAGAGGGCTGATTGCGATCACACTTGACATCCAATCCCGAACATTCGATCAACCGCCCCATGCCCACCATTCTGGTCGTTGATGACGATCCCCACATCCGCGAAGTGATTTGCTTTGCCCTGCAAAAGGCCGGCTTCGTCACGCTGGAAGCCGAGAACGGGGTGCAGGCGCTGATGCGGTTCCAGGAGGCACACCCGGATTTGGTGGTGCTGGACATTGTCATGCCGGAACTGGACGGCACCGAAGTGTGCAAAACGCTACGCCGACTCAGCGCGATACCCATCGTGTTCCTGTCATCGCGTGACGACGAAGTGGATCGCATCATCGGTCTGGAACTGGGTGGCGATGACTATGTGACCAAGCCGTTCAGCCCCCGCGAACTGACGGCGCGGGTCCGGGCCATTCTGCGGCGCGGCAAGGGCGAGGCGCCTGACCCGGTTGCCGCGAGCCAACATCGACTCGAACATGGGCGGCTGCGGCTGGACCTGGACCGCTATACCGCCTGGTGGCAGGGCCAGGAGGTGGTGTTGACCTTGACTGAGTTTGGTATCCTGCGCACTTTGTTGGGCCATCCCGGCAAAGTGTTCAACCGCGATCAATTGATGGACGGCGGTTATCAGGACTACCGCGTGGTCAGCGACCGCACCATCGACAGCCACGTGCGCCGGGTGCGCGCCAAATTCAAAGCCTTGGGCGCCGACCCCATCGAAACGCTGCACGGCATCGGCTACCGACTGGGACCCTGCTGAATGTCGCCGTCGTCCCGGCCTCGTCTCAAACTGCGTCATCTGTTGCTGGCGGTCAATCTGACGGTGCTGTGGCTGCCGCTGCTGGGACTGGAGGCGTTGCGGCTGTACGAGAGCGCATTGGTGCGGCAGACCGAATCGGAACTGATCGCCCAAGCGGCCTTCGTTGCCGCCAGTTACCGCGCCACTCTGGCGCGGCTGGTCCCGTGGGCCGTGGCCGACCCGGCGTATGGCCTGCCGCTGGCCGCGCCCTGGCGGGAAACGAACGGCGGTGAAACCCGCTGGCGCCCGCGCCCGGCACGGTTGGATCTGGCCGAGGACGCCGTGTATCCGCCGCCCCCGGATACCGCCGCGCCATCCGCGCCGCCCGATCCTGACGCCCAGGCCGTCGGCCAGGAACTGCAAGCACTGTTGCACGATGCGCAAGTCATGACCCTGGCGGGCATTGCCGTGACGGACCCGCGGGGCACGGTGGTGGCGACCACCGGACCCGGCTTAGGCCGTTCCCTGACGGCGTTCGACGAAGTGCGGCGAGCCTTGACCGGCGAGCCGGTGAGTCTATTGCGCCGGCGCGTTCCCGACTCGGCGCCGCCGGCGATCGATTCCATCAGTCGCGGCACATCTCTGCGGGTCTTTGTCGCCGCGCCGATCGTCCAGGACCAGCGGATCGTGGCGACGGTCTTGCTGTGGCGCACACCGATCGCGCTATCCCAGGTGCTCCATGGCAAACGCTATCACTTGCTGCTGGCGGCGGTGTTGCTGCTGGGCACCGTGGTATTGATGTCGGTGTTCACCTCCTTCACGGTGGTGCGGCCGCTCCAGGCGCTGGTGCGGCAGGCGCGGCGCGCCACCGCCGGGGAACAGGGCGCGATGGAGGGCTTGGCCAAGCCGGTCACGCGGGAAATCGCCGATTTGTCGCAAGCCGTGGCCGCGATGGCGCGGCATCTGGAACAGCGCGCCGACTATATCCGCAACTTCGCCGCCCAGGTCTCTCACGAATTCAAGACTCCGCTGGCGGCCATTCGAGGCGCGGTGGAGTTGCTGCGCGACCATGCCGCCACCATGACTGTCGCCGAACGCGAACGGTTTTTGAGCCATCTCGATCAGGACGCCGCGCGGCTGGATCGCCTGGTGCGGCGACTGCTGGAACTGGCCCGCGCTGACGTGATGCAGGCGATGCCCACCGACCGCGCCGAGGTCGCTGCGGTGGTGCGGCGTCTCGCCGTCCGCTACGAGAGCGCGGGGTTGCGGGTCACCGTGAGCGAACCATTACCGCCCGTCGCGGTGGCCATGGCCGAGGACGTGCTGGAATCCATCTTGAGCAATCTGCTGGATAACGCCCGGCAACACGGCGGCGACACCGTTACCGTTACCGTGGCCGGCCCGGCGCCCAGCGCCGGATCCGACGCTGCCCTGCTGATCGAGGTCAGCGACAACGGTCCTGGCATCTCGGCGGCCAACGCGGCGCGGGTGTTCGAGCCGTTCTTCACTACCGCCCGCTCGCGGGGCGGCACGGGCCTGGGCTTGGCGGTGGTCAGGTCCCTGTTGACCGCGCATCGCGGCGCTATCGAATTGGGGGAAAGTCCGGCGGGAACGCGGTTGCGAATTCGCTTGCCGCTCGGGGTGGCGGATCGTCTGCCCTAACGTTTCGACCGATATCCGAACCCGGGTGGCTGCCCTTAACGGCCGAGTCGGGAATCCGGCGGAGGGTGCCGACGCACATCCTCGCTTTCGGTCGTGACGGTCATCACGCCATCCATGGTGGGGGGTTTAGCTTGGCCGGTGAACGGTCGGTTCACGTTCAAACGCAGGTCGCCGCCGTGCGTGTTCACCGGGCACGGCGCGTCTTGATAGAAGATCCGCCCGCTCGTTTCGACGCACTTGTTCGCCGCCAGCACGGGCGCGGCCAGCAGGCTCAGCAGCATTGTCCAACCCCAACCCCAGCGTTGCATGACACTCCTCGATCCCGGATTCTCTACCGTGGCGTTATTCTATCTGGTCACGCAACCACTGTTCAGCAATTCGTCATGATCGGACCCAACAACTCATGAATGATTTCTGGATCACCCTGGAACAACATATCGGCGTGGCCACCGGCCAGCCGTTTGCCATCCGCCAGCGTCATCCTGTCGGCGGCGGTTGTATCCATCAAGCCTGGCGGGTGAACAACCGGGAGCGGGATTATTTCGTCAAGATCAACGTGGCCGCTGGCCTGCCAATGTTCGAAGCCGAGGCGGCGGGACTGACGGAACTGGCAGCGACATCGACCGTGCGAGTACCCAAATTGATCGGCCACGGCGTTGCCGCCGGGCAGTCCTATCTGGTGCTGGAGTACCTGCCGCTCGGGGGGAGCAACGCGGGGGCGATGGCGCGACTGGGCCGGCAACTCGCCTTATTGCACCGTCAACCGCAAGCCTGCTTCGGCTGGAGCCGGGATAACTTTATCGGTTCCACCCCGCAACTCAACCATCGTTGCGAGGACTGGATCGAATTCTGGCGCGAGCGGCGGTTGGGTTTCCAACTGGATTTAGCCACCGCTAACGGCTACGGCGGCGTCTGGCATCGCCAGGGCGAGGCTCTACGCGCCCGGTTGGAAGGCTTGTTCGCCGGCTACCGGCCGATCCCGGCCTTGCTGCATGGCGATCTCTGGGGGGGCAACGTCGGCTGCACGGTGACCGGCGAACCGGTGGTGTTCGACCCGGCGGTCTATTACGGCGACCGCGAGGCGGATCTGGCGATGACCGAGTTGTTCGGCGGGTTTTCGGAACGCTTTTACGCCGCCTACCGGGAAGCACTCCCGCTGGCGACCGGTTATCCGCAGCGGCGGATGCTCTATAACCTGTACCACATTCTCAATCATCTCAATCTGTTCGGTGGCGGTTATCGCGCCCAGGCCGAACGGCTGATCGGCCAGTTGCTGGCGGAGCTAAACGGCTAAGGGATCAAACCACCTCTTCGGGGTCGCCCACCGGGTTGTCAGGAACCGCCGGCGGCGTCCAGCTTGCGCGCCCGCGTCACGAAAGCATCGACCATCGTCAAGGCCATCGGCGCGACCAGGACATCGCCGAGCGGTTTCAGCCATAGCGAGCGGACCTCGCAGTCGAAGGCAAAATCAACGCGACAGTGTCCTTCGGGCGTGGGCGTAAACAACCACTGGATCTCGAAGCGACGAAAGACCCGGTCTGCGGAAGTCACCCGGATCGAATGTGGCCGGTTCAGTTCGGTGCGGGTACGAAAACGGTATACCAGCAAGCCCAGCGCTAAGGTTTGCTGTGTTTCGTAGGCGTTTGGGTCGCGGCTGACAATCTTGGCGTTCCGCATCAACGGCAGAAATTCTGGATAGCGTTCCACATCGGCAACGAGGTCGAACAGTCGCTCTCCGGAAACGGCAACTACGCGGCTTTCGCGGTGCGGTGTCAACGCCATCTCACCTCGCGGGCCACGCCCAAGCTTGGCCGCCCATCCCGCCCGAACGCCCGGTTAGCGGGAATAAGGGTAATCAATAGCGAGATCCCGGCTCGTTTCAGGTTTGGTTTCATGATGGCTTCCTTGGTGGTTTGTTGACTTCGTTGTCGAGAATGGCCCGCTCACCCGTCCCGGGACCGTCCACTCGATAGCGGCGGAAATTCCGGATGGGGAGACTCCTGCTGCCGCACGGCGGGGTTATACCGGAGGCAGTTGGGCACGCAACTACACTCGAAGGCAATGTTCATCGGCGCGATCCGGCCCTCGCCCTTGAGCTGGAACAGCCGTGGCACCACCCGGTCGCGCAGGGTTTCCGGGTCGATGGTGTTAACGTAAATCTTGGTGCCGCCCTCGAAACCGGCTGGCGTCGATACCCGCCACTTGAGCAGCACCCGCCACGGCATCGGCACGTCCACATCGGGGGGTTTATAGTACCACTCCTCGTTGCAGGGAATCTCGGACCCGGTGGCGGCGTGGCAGGCATGAACCAGATCGGACATGCCGCGCAGTTCGTCCGGGGAGTGGTTCCACGGCTGGCTGCGCTCGCTCTTGGAGAAGATCTCCAGCGTGGGATAGCGATGGCCGAAGCCGGCATAGGCAATAGCGTGATCGTTTTCGGCCACCACCAGGTTGTGATAGCCAGCGAAGTTGATGGCGGCCTCGTTGTAGATGTTGGGGTTGGCCCGAACCCGCTGCAGTTCCATCTCGTTCTGGACCCCGCGCTCGTCGATGGCCACCAGTTGCTTGTGAAGGTGGTCGAAGGA
This sequence comes from Candidatus Contendibacter sp., assembly GCA_049290615.1. Lineage (GTDB taxonomy): Bacteria > Pseudomonadota > Gammaproteobacteria > Competibacterales > Competibacteraceae > Contendibacter. The sequence continues at coordinate 17,808 of JBATNZ010000045.1, read as the reverse complement.
CGCGCCGGCTGGTTTCAGCCAGTTCTGAAACACCGTCACATAGCGGACATAGCGATTGTTGAGATAAATATCGCGCGTGGCGTCGATGGTGAAACGCAGGTACTGGTAGTGTTCTTCCGGGGTCAGGGTTCCAGAGGACGCCAGTCGGTCATCATGAGTGGCGCCGTCGATGAAATGACGCCGGGCGACGATCACCTCGTGGCCGCCGCCAAAGAAGGCGTTGGCGATCTGTAGCCGCTCGTCCAGGGACATCCGGTCCCAGATGGCTTCGTCCACCCCGGTGGCCTTAAACCGTTGTTCGGCTACCTTGAGCACATGATAGCGGCCGGCCTCCGAAGCCAGATAGTTACGCTTGTGCAACTCGATGGCGTCCGGAAGCTGATAGCCGAAATTTTTCTTCCAGTAATCGAAGGAGACAATCTCGAACAGATTGGGGATGCGGCGGAACTCGGCCACCGTGTCGAACAGTGCATCGAACTGGAGATGGCGGAGAGTGGTGAATTTATCGCCGACCTTGACCAGCCGCGCCTTCTCGGGCGGGGTTTCCAGATAGCGCCGGGCGCAAAACGTGCAGTGCGCATCGATCCGGGCGAAATCGATGGGGACGGGATTGGGCGGACTTACCCCCAGCGGCCGGTTGCCCCGGCCGGGGACGGTCCACACTTCCGTGCCGGTAAACGGATTGACCTGCTTGATGGTCCCGTCGGCCATCCGCATCAGATAGTTGGATTCGGGAATGGTCTGCGGCTGCATGTCGAATTTCACCTCACCGTCAGGCGCCCCCGGACCGGCGGGCGCGTGGGACTGGATGGCCGGGTGTGCGGCTGGCGGCGATGATGCCGCGCTCGCATTACCCCGAAGCTGTTGACGCCTTTTCTCAAGTCTTGGAATTCTTGGCGCCCCCCGCGGCGCATCGCGGGCAACGCTATTGTTGCGGATCCCCCAAGCCGCCGATGTCCTGCCCCAAAGGACGTGCAAAGGTATAACTAGCCGGGTTTACAACCAAGGTTTGCGCGGCTTGTTCGGTACTGCCGTTGATCAGGGTAAAGGGTAGTCCGACCACGAAGATGGCGGCGCCGAGCACGGTCGCGGCCAAGCCGCCGGGGCGAGCCACGAGCAGATCGGTGGCGGTGGCTCCGGCGGTCACTCCCGGGGGCGGACGACCGTCCGCGGCACCCGCCAAGCCAGCGGTCAAAGTCAGGGTCATGGCCAAAAGGAGGGCAGCGCGGTATCGGATCATCATTGGGTTCCTCGGTTGGAATCTTTCAGTGGGTTGATTGGGAACGTCGGTAGCCCTGACTCGATGTAAAGCAGGGCGGTCGCGGATTCTTCCCAGTTCAGGCCGGCGAAAACCGCAAGGGCGGCGGGATCGGTCTGGACCAGCGCGGCGGTTGCCCTCTTGGGAGAGTGTAAAGGTCATGGTTGATTTTACCTGTGAGAATCGCGCGACATAACCATTTTCAACACCTCAACCGCGCGCGCGAGTTACGCATTGACAGGAGGTTGAAATTGTGAGTTGAGGTGCTCCAAGTGAGGGATGAACGTTTGGATAGGGCGTAACCAGTCGAGCGCGGGGTTGCGCGCGAGACCGTCACCCCGCTTTGCTGAGCGTCCCTACGCGGGCGCTGCCTCCTGTCCCAGCGACGCCATGTCGATGACGAACCGGTATTTCACGTCGCTCCGCAGCATCCGCTCATAGGCCTCGTTGATTTTTTGGATCGGGATCAGTTCGATATCCGAGACGATGTCGTGTTCGGCGCAGAAGTCGAGCATCTCCTGCGTCTCCCGGATTCCGCCAATCAGCGAGCCGGCCAGCCGTCGGCGCTTGAAGATCAGGTTGAAGACCTCCAGCGCGGGGTGCGGATCCTGCGGCGCCCCCACCAGGCACATCGTGCCGTCGCGCTTGAGCAACTGCAGGTAAACGTCCAGGTTGTGCGGAGCGGCCACCGTGTTGAGGATAAAATCGAAACGGTTGGTGTGCGGCTTCATCTCGTCGGGGTTCTTCGATACTACCACTTCATCGGCGCCCAACCGCCGAGCGTCGACGGTCTTGCCCGGCGAGGTGGTGAATAGCACCACATGGGCGCCGAAGGCATGGGCGAACTTCACCGCCATGTGCCCCAGGCCGCCGAGACCGACGACCCCGACCGTGTCGCCCTTGCTGACATTCCATTGACGCAGCGGCGAGTAGGTGGTGATGCCCGCGCACAGCAGCGGTGCGACGGAGGCTAAGTCGAGTGTCTCCGGCACCCGCAGCACGAACCGTTGGTCGACGATGATCCGATTGGAGTACCCGCCATAAGTCATCTGGCCGGTGTGCGGGTCGGGACTATTGTAGGTCAGGGTGAACGTGGGGCAGTATTGCTCCAGGCCTTCCTGGCAATCGGGGCAGGCGCCGCAGGAATCGACCATGCAGCCCACCCCAGCCAGATCGCCCGCCTTGAAAGCCTTGACCTCGCCGCCGACCCGCGTGACCCGGCCGACGATTTCATGACCGGGCACCACCGGGTAAACCGTGTTCTTCCATTCGTTGCGGGCGGTGTGCAGGTCCGAGTGGCACACGCCGCAGTAGAGGATTTCGATTTGCACGTCGCACGGACCCGGCTCGCGCCGCTCGAAGGAGAAGGTAGCCAGCGGCGCGGTTGCGCTCTGGGCAGCGTATCCGAAAGCTTTAATCATCATTGAAGTCTCCTGAAGGCAGCCATTTAAATGTTTGGCTCAATATGGATTCTAGACTGCTGAGGATGGTTCGCTCCGACCGAGCGTTTCACGAGGCAAATCCTCCAATTCTTGCCTGGCCGCCATTGAAATGCTCCGATGGGATCGTCTGAATTTCTCACCGGTGAGAAAATTGGTAAAAAACATTTTATTTGCTAAAAACGTACAAATATAAGCTAAAATAGCAAACATATAGTCATGACTGAAGGAGCGCCCCAGCATGCTCATTAGTGGATTCGATCTGGCTCAGTTGGCGGAGAACGCCGCCCAGCGTGGCCGGCAACTGCTGAGCGACCTGCAAACCTACCTGGAGCGCGACTACGAGCAGCGGTGTTTGCCCGAATTCGGCATCGAGAAAGCGGCGGAAATCATCGGTTGCACCAGCCAGCACCTTCGCGACAAGGAAGGGGGCGGCGCGCTCCCGCAGCCGCGTACCGCGCGGGTCGGCTCTCTCGATCGACGGGTTTATAATTACAACGAAATTAATCAAATACGACGGATTTTGAAGCGGGACGCCAGCCGTCCCGCATCGTGCGCGCGCATCATTTTCAGCAACCTCAAGGGCGGCGTCGGCAAGACCAGTCATGCCCTGCACTTGAGTCATTACGCGGCGCGTGAAGGATTTCGCGTACTCATGGTCGATCTCGATCCACAAGCCACGCTCACCACCGCGTTCGGACTCGTCCCCGGGCTGAATATAGGCTCGGACGAAGATATCGGTCCCAGCCTGACATCCAACCCGGAACTCATTCTGCAAAGTATCAAACGGACCCGTTGGAACGAAATCGACCTGGTGCCCGCGCAACTCTCGTTGCAGTACACCGACTGGCAAATGCTGCAAGCCCGCGATAGCGACCAGCAACGCCTTGGGCCGCTACCACAGCGCCTACGGCAAGCCCTGGAACGGGTGGCGGATCGCTACGATCTAATCGTGATGGATACGCCGCCAGCGCTCGGCATGCTCAGCCTCAACGCCATCGCCGCGGCGGACATGATCCTGATGCCGATCACCCCAAACTTTTACGATATTGCCAGCAGTGTTCAATACTTTGCCATCGTGTCTCAGTTGGCCAGCACCTACGCGAACGCGCTGCGGGTCAGACAACTCTCCCTGTTGATGACCCGCACCGACAGCGCTCCGGAAACCCGGACCAACATTACCCTGCTGAACAAAGCTTACGGTGAATTTCTCCTGACCAACCGGATGCCGCAAACGCGCGAACTGCAACGGGCGACGGGCGATCAGATGAGCCTCTACGAGATCGAGGTTCCGCGTGGAGCGCGAGAAACCTATCTCAAGGCCATCGACGCGATGAACGCGGTTAACGCCGAAATCATGCAACACGTATGGCAGGTTTGGCGTGCTGCTGAAATGGACCTGCTAGCGGAGACCCAACATGGCGGGTAAACGAAGAAGCATGGCGGAGTTTCTCAATCTCGCCGAACCAGGGAACCCCACTGTTACCGACGGCTTGAAACGGGAGTTGCCGATCGAAAAGCTGGTTCCACGGCAAAATCAACCCCGCCGAACTGTCGATCCAGCCGAACTGGAACAAATGGTGGCGACCATTCGAGCGCTGGGCATCATCCAACCCATTGTGGTCCGCCCGGTGGACGGCCATCCTGGCGACCGCTATGAAATCGTGGCCGGCGAGCGGCGCTGGCGAGCGGCGCAACTGGCCGGAATGAGCGCGGTACCCGCAATCATCCGTACCTTGGACGAGCGGCGCACCGCCTTGTATTCACTCGCGGAAAATATTGCACGGAGCGATCTCAACTCCATGGAACTGGCCAGGGGATATCAAAGCGTGGTGGAGGAACATGGTTTCTCTCAAACCGAACTGGCGGAAGCCATTGGGCAAAACGTCAAGACGGTCAATCGGGTGCTGCGATTGTTGAAGCTACCGGATTTGATCCAGGAACTCATCGAACAAGGTTCGCTGACGGCTAAGCATGGGGAACTGCTCCTCGGTCTGTCGAGGGCAAGGCAACTTGAATTGGCCCAACGCGCGGCGGAACAAGAATGGAGCGTCCGGGAACTCGAACGTCAGATCGCGAAACCGACCGAGGTGGCCCAACGAAAATCGTCCAACAGCACAACCGACGACGACGCCATTCGCGAACAAACTCTATGGAGCGAGCAGTTGGGCGCTAATGTCAGGCTCCGTTATTGGAAGACCGGAAAAGTACGAATCGTCATCACCGTGACCTCCCTGGACGAATATCAGGGCGTTAGGGAACGCTTGGGGGTGAGTTAATCCGTATATTTTCCTGTTTACAGAGGGATCGGATTTGCTTCAGCGCCGGCGGGCTGGAGTGACCGCGCCGGCGCTGAAATTCCCATGCGCCGGATTTGCTAGTCGTCTTCGTCCTCGTCGGACAGCGCGGCGATTTTTCGCTGCGGCACGGTTTTCGGATCGACGGTGATCGCCCGGTAAATCTCCACCCGGTCACCCTCGTCCAGGGGTGCGGTCAGCTTGGCGATTTTGCCGAAAATCCCGATCTTGTGTTTTTTCAGGTTGAGATGAGGACATCGCGTCAGGATACCGGACAGCTCGATGGCTTTTTGCGCCGTGCTCCCCTCCGGTACGTCCAAGGTTAGCCAGATTTGTTGCCCTGGCTCGGTGTAAGCAACGCTGACTTGCATGATAACCTCGCCTTAACTTGCCGGACTACTCAGTTGTCCCGCCGCCGCCGCGCGCGTGACCCGCTGCCAGCGCCGTTCCGCCGCCCGCTTGCCGGCCAGCAGAAAACCCAGCACCAGAAAGCCGCCGGGTGGCAGCAGCATCAGCAGAAACCCCTTGTATTTCGGGATCAGGGTGGTTTCGAGAAAAGTGAAGCCATCACCCAGCAGCAGCGAGGCATGGGCGAACAGGGTGGCGCTGCCCAGAACCTCGCGGCAGCCGCCCATCAGAATCAAGGCCAGGGTGTAGCCCAACCCCATGGCCAAGCCGTCCACCGCCGAGGCAAATATCGCCCGCTTGGAGGCAAAGACCTCGGCGCGGCCCAGCACCGAGCAGTTGACCACGATCAAGGGGATAAACAGCCCCAGCACCTTGTACAGCTCGTGCAGCCAGGCATTGATCGCCATGTCCGCCAGCGACACTAGCGCGGCGATCAGCAACACGAACACCGGAATGCGCACTTCCTGGCTAATCAGGTTGCGGCAACTGGCGATGACGATGTTGGAGGTAAGCAGCACGCCTGTTGTCGCCAACCCCATGCCGAGGCCGTTGGTGGCGGTGGTGGTCACCGCCATCAGCGGGCAGAGCGCCAGCGTCTGCACGAACGCAACGTTATTGCGCCAAAGACCGTCGGCGAAAAGACCGCGATAATCCTCGCTCATCAGTTGTTTCCTCCGCTTGGAGCCGGTTGGCCGGCGATGGATCCGGGCGCGGCCTCGTCCAGCAACAGGGCGCGGTGGGCGGCGAAGAAGTCCAACCCCCCCTTGACCGCCTTCACCACCGCGCGCGGGGTGATGGTGGCGCCGGTAAACTGGTCGAACGTACCGCCGTCCTTTTTCACCGCCCATTTTTCCGGTTGCGGATCGTTCAGCGAACGGCCGGTGAAACTCAAAATCCAGTCGGATTTGCTCAACTCGATCTTGTCGCCCAGGCCCGGCGTCTCGTTGTGGCTGATCACCCGCGCGCCCAGCAAGGTTCCAGCGCGATCCACCCCGATGGCGATCACCATCGCGGTGTTGCCATAGCCCGGCGCGCTGACCTGATAGCACACGGCTTGAACCTGTCCGCCGCGCCGCGCCCGATAAACCACCACCGACCGGCCACCGTCATCGACGATCACCGTATCGCGCACCAGATCGTTGTCGTGGTACGCGGCTGGAATCACCTGTTGCAAGGTGACTTGCAAATCCTCCAACTGGCGCTGGGCGATGGCGGCGCGGGTCAGGTGATCGGCGACGCCGATGGTGGCGCTGGTCAGCAAGGCCACGCAGCCCAGCAAGATCACGTGATAAATGAGTCTCTGCCGGTATTCCGGCTTCAGGAACCGCGGGCTCATTCGGCCTCTCCCGATTTGACGGGCGGACGCTTGGCGCGCTCGGGCACCGGACGCGACTGACCGCGCCAGGTGCGGCCGTAAATGCGCGGGCGAACGTAATGGTCGATCAACGGCGTCGCCGCATTCATCAGCACCACCGCGAACGCCACCCCTTCGGGATAGCCGCCCCAGGTGCGGATGATGTACACCAGCGCCCCGCAGCCGGCGCCAAAGATCAGTTGTCCCAGCTTGGTGGTAGGGGACGTTACCGGATCGGTGGCGATAAAGAACGCGCCCAGCATCAAGCTGCCCGACAACAGATGCACCACCGGACTGGCAAACCGTTCGGGATTCAGCAGATGAAACCCGCCGGCCAGCGCCAGCACCGTCGCCAGCATGGCAACCGGAACGTGCCAGGTCATCACCCGCCGCCACAACAGCCACAATCCGCCGAGCAGGACCAGCAGGTCGGCGGTTTCGCCCAGGCTGCCGCCGGTCCAGCCCAGCGCGGCAACTCCGGGTTGATAATGGCCTGGCAGGATTTGGCTGAGTTCGCGGGACAGGCCCAATTCGGTGCGGATGCGCCCCAGGATGGTGGCGCCGCTCACCGCATCGATGTCGGGGATGCCGCCAAACGTGATCGCCAAGCCTTCCAGAAAACCGGGCGCGTGGCTGGAAAACAGCGGGCGCGGTTCCAGCCAGAGCGTCATTTCGACCGGAAACGACACCAGCAGGGCCACCCGCGCCAGCATCGCCGGGTTGAAAATGTTCTGGCCGATGCCGCCGAACACCTGCTTGCCGACCACGATGGCGAAGAAGGCACCGACCGCGCCGATCCACCACGGAGCCCACGGTGGCAGCGACAAGGCCAGCAATACCCCGGTCAGCAGGGCGGAACCGTCCATTAAAAACGGGCGCACCGGGTGCCCGGCCAGCCGCAGACAGATCACCTCGTACAACAAACAGCTCAGAATCGTGACCAGAAACAGGTTGAGCGCCGGCCAGCCGAACAGAATCATGCCGTACAGCGTCGCCGGCGCCACCGCCAGCAACACCAGGCCCATGATGCGCGGCACGCTGTCGGGCGCGTGCGCGTGGGGAGCACTGGTCGGGAACACGCTCATGCCGTCGCCCCGGCCTTGGCCTGGCGCTTTTCCGCTTGGCGCCGCGCCGCCGCTTCAGCCTTCGCCTGTTCCGCCCGCGCGTATCGCGCCTGCCGCTGTTCCAGCAGCCGGCGGGTTTCCCTGGCCTTCTGTTCCGCCCGTTGCCGGGCTTCGAGCGCGCCCCGGGCGTATTCGAAGTACTGCACCAGCGGAATATGCGAGGGGCAGGCGTAGGCGCAGGAACCGCAACTGATGCAATCGATCAATCCGAACGCCTGCGCCCCGTCCAGGTCATCGTGGCGGGCGCGCTTGGACATTTCCAGCGGCATCAAACCCATCGGGCAGGCTTCGACGCAGCGTCCGCAGCGGATGCAGGGCGAGGGCGTCGCCTCCAGCCGGGCCTCGGCGGCGGTCAGCGCCAGAATGCCGTTGGTGCCCTTGACGATTGGCACCTGAGTACCCGGCAGGGGCTGGCCCATCATCGGTCCGCCCATCAGCAGGCGGGCGGTCGCTTCGGTCGCACCGCCGCAGAACGCCAGCAAATCCTCCACCAGCGCGCCGATGGGCGTTTCCAGATTTTGCGGCCTGGCCACCGCGCCACCGGTGACCGTGACAATCCGCGAGATCAGCGGATGCGCTTGGCGCAGCGCCCGATGCACGGCGTAGGCAGTGCCGACGTTATGCACCAGCACTCCGGTGTCGGTGCCGCGCCCGCCGGACGGTGTCTCCAGGCCGGTCAGAATCTGGATCAATTGTTTCGCCGAGCCAGCGGGATAGCGCGACGGCACGACCACTACCCGGATATTGCGCTCTGGTGGGCAGGCCGCCCGCATCTCCGCAATGGCCTCCGGCTTGTTGTCCTCGATGGCGATCACCGCGTTTGGCGCCTGCAACGCATGGAGCATCAGGCGGACGCCGTCCACGATGTGCGCCGCCCGCTCGCGCATCAGCCGATCGTCGCAGGTCATGTAGGGTTCGCATTCGGCACCGTTGACCGCCAGGGTATGCACCTTGGCCTGCCGCGCCTTGCCGAGCTTGACCGCCGAGGGGAAATTCGCTCCGCCCATGCCGACGATGCCGGCCTCGCCGATGCGGGCGGCGACTTCCTCCGGTTCCAACGCAAACGGGTCCGGTGGCGGCTCCCGCTCCAGCCATCGGTCTTCGCCGTCGCTTTCCAGCGTCACGGTCGGCAACGGCAGACCGGACACATGCGGGGCGGTGAAATCGCCGATGGCCACGACCACCCCGGAGGTGGGCGCATGCACCGACGCCGAAACCGCGCCTTGCTCGCGCGCCAGCAACTGGCCCTTGCCGACTCGCTGCCCCACCTCGACCACCGGCGCCGCCGGCCGGCCGGTGTGCTGTTGCAGCGGGACATACAGCCGGGGCGGCATCGGCAATGCCTGGATCGGTTGATCGGCGCTCAGGTGTTTCTGGCCAGCCGGGTGGACGCCACCCCAAAAATCGAATAATTCCATGGCATCAAACTCCAAAACCCAGCGCCGGCTTGGGCCAGTGCCAGATCTTCAGGGTGAGGGCGGCGGGATGTAGTTGCAGGCACTCGGTCGGGCAAACCTCCACGCATAGCCCGCAGCCAATGCAAGCATCCTGGATGACGCCGTGAATCTGCTTGGGCGCGCCGATGATGGCGTCGGTGGGGCAGCGTTTGCCGCAGTGGGCGCAGCCAATGCAAGTCGCTTCGTTAACCTGCGCGAGCAGGGGTGGACCGCTGCTCAGGGCAGCGCCGTCCATCGCAATGCCCAGCTTCGCCGCCAACGCCTGCGCCAGGGACGGACCACCCGGCGGACAGAGCGTGGCGGGCGCACTGCCGGAAGCCAGCGCTTCCGCCGCGCCGGCGCAACCGGGAAAACCGCACTGTCCGCAGTTCACCCCCGGCAGCAATTGCTGGATTTCCTCGTGCAGGGGATTGCTTTCCACCCGCAGATACCGGGCGGCGAGACCCAGCACCCAACCCAGCGCGAGTCCCAACAGAGTCAAACTCAAAACGGCGGCGATCATCTCAATACGCTCCCAACATTTGAAAAACTACCCTCACCCCCATCCCCTCTCCCAAAGGGCGAGGGGAGAAACATCATTCCCTCTCCCTCATGGGAGAGGGTCAGGGTGAGGGCAACTAGCGCGTCGGCAAACCGACGAACCCCATGAACGCCAACGCCAGCAAGCCGGCGGCGATGAAACCAATCGGGGCGCCGGCGAAAGTTTCCGGTACGCTGGCCAGCGCCAACCGTTCGCGCAAGCCGGCGAACAACACCAGCACCAGGGTGAATCCCAGGGCGGAACCGAAACCGAACAGCAGGCTTTCCAGCAAGCTGTGCGGTTGCTGGATGTTCAGCAGCGCCATGCCGAACACGGCGCAGTTGGTGGTAATCAGCGGCAGATAGATGCCCAGCACCTGATAAAGCGTGGGGCTGGCCTTGCGGACGAACATTTCGGTGAACTGCACCAGAGCGGCGATGACCAGAATGAAGGCCAGAATCCGCAGGAACTGGATATCGAGCGGAATCAGCACGTAGCGTTCCAGCAACCAGCAAATCGAAACCGCCAGGGTCAGCACGAAGGTCGTGGCCAACCCCATCCCCACGGCGGAATCGACCTTGTTGGAAACTCCCATGAACGGGCACAGCCCCAAAAACCGGACCAGCACCACGTTGTTGACCAATGCCGTGCCTAACAGAATGAACAGGTAATCGCGCATGTCGGCCTCCGCGTCATGCACCGTTTTGGGCAGCAATCGTGCCAATGGTGCCCGTTGCAACTGTTTCCTTTTTCAATCAAAATGTTATCGACATTATCAGTCCGAGGAGCGGCCGTAACCCTGTAGGGTTTGCGACATTGCGATGCGGGAGTGGGTGTCGGTTGTGGTAAATGCCGCACTGTGACCGATTCGATTCGTTCCCACCCCCGATGAAAATTGATGGTGTCAAGCGCCCCCGCCTCGTCATGACGCGGAAAAACCATGCCGACCCCAGTTAACCCGACCCCGACAGCAACACTGGTCGTGGTTTTGCATGAGGTTGGCAAACCCCTCACCCCATGCGCAGCGCCGAGTACGCCCATGACCACCCAGAACGATCAGAAAACATTCGGCCGCTCTTCTCCCACCGACACCGATACTGGCGAAGCCTGCCCGGCCACTGAAAGCCTGCCGCCCTGGGTGTTCGCCAAGGCGGTGGATCAATTGACCACCGCCGTCTGCCTCACCGACACCGCCGCCAACATTCTCTACGTCAACCGCGCGTTTACCGACGTGACCGGCTATGCCGCCAGCGAAGTCATCGGCAAGAACACCGCCACGCTGTCCGATCAATGCACCCCGCCCCGGGTCTACGAACAGATGTGGCGCCAAATCAAGCACGGCAACCCCTGGACCGGGTTGCTGGCCAACCGCAGCAAGCGGGATACGGTGTACCTGGCGGAACTCACCGTGTTGCCGGTGCGCGACGAATGGGCGCAAGCCGCCTATTTCCTCGGCATCTACCGCGACGTGACCGCCATGCACCATCTGGAACAGCAGGTGCATTATCAAAAGGCGCTGATTGAATCGATGGTGGACACCGCCCCGGCGGTTATCGCCCTGCTCGATGAAGACGGGCGAGTGATCCTTGACAATCACGAATACAAGAAGCTGGTCGGCGACCTGCGGGTGCGGGAACCGGCGGCGGAATTCCTGCGTGCCCTGCGCGAAATCCTGGGAGATAGCTTCCCGTGGGGCAGCCACGCGGAACACGGCTTTCGCGACCAGGAAGTCAGCTTCGACCCCGGCGGCAAGGGACAGCCGCGCTGGTTCTCCTGCTCCGGCGTCTGGCTCCGCGAGCAGGACAGCAGCGCCGCCAATTTCTTCAAACCGGTGCGGCAGACCTATCTGTTGCTGATGGCCAACGAAATTACCTCGCTCAAACGCCAGCAGGAGGCGGTGGGCATGAACGCCATGCGCGCGCTGCTGGCCGAACAGGAACGGGTGCGCAGCATGCGCGAGGCGTTGCAAGCCGCCATTTTCCAGATGCAGGGACCGCTCAATCTGATCGCCGCCGCCCACGATCTGCTGGAACGGCGCGGCGCGCAGGGCGATCCGGCTCTGCGCCACGCCCTGCGCCAGGCGACCACGACCGGCCAGACGGCGCTGGAACGACTGCGGGCGCTGATTCCCGAAGTGCCGCTGGAGGCGGCGGCGCCGGTCAACATCAACCAGTTGCTGCGCGAAGTTTTGGAACTGTGCAAGCAGCGCCTGCTGGCGGGAGGCATGATCGTGGACTGGAAACCGGCGCCGATGCTGCCCGCCATCACCGCGCGGGCCAGCCGTCTGCGTGGCATGTTCAAGCAGTTGCTCGACAACGCGCTGGACGCCATGGAAGGCAACCGCCATGCGCCCCGCGAACTGCGCATCGTCACCGGCGTTCGCGACCAGGCGGTGGAGGTCGTCATCGAGGACACCGGGCCTGGCATACCCCCGGATTTGCACTGGCGGATTTTCGAGCCCTTTTTCACCACCAAGCGCGCGGCCACCCATACGGGTCTGGGGCTGGCGCTGGTGCAGGAGGTGGTCAACGAGCAGCGCGGCGTGATCGGCCTCGATCCGGACTACACCGTCGGCTGCCGCTGGCAGGTGTCGCTGCCCATCAAATATATCGACGGCTCCTGATCACCGCTGAAGAGACGCCTCATGGATCGCTCGGAATTATTGGAGATCGAACTGGCGACCCTGTTCGGGGTAAGCCGGATTCTCAGCCAGCCCTGCCCGCCGCAGGAAACGCTCACGCGAGTGTTGCAGGTGCTGCACGACCGGGGCGAACTGCTGCACGGCATGGTCTCACTGGTGGACCCCGACAGCGGCGCCCTGCTGGTCAACGCGGTCCACGGCCAGCACCCATCGCTGGACGACGAACCGGTGCGCTATCTGCCGGGCGAAGGCTTGCTGGGGATGGTGCTGGAGCGGGGCGAACAAGTGGTGCTGCCGCGCATCGCCGACGAACCGCGTTTTCTCAACCGCCTGCGGCTGTACGACCGGGAATTGCCTTTTATCGGCGTGCCGATCCGGGCGGGACCGGGGCAATACAGCGGCGTACTGGCGGCGCAACCGCCCTGTCGCGACCAATGGTTGCAGGAACGCGCCAGCTTTCTGGAGATGGTCGCCAATCTGATCGCTCGCAGCGTGCAAACCGCCCGCGAAGCGGAACGCGAACGCGGCGCGCTGACCGCCGAACGCGACAGCCTGCGGCGCGCGGTACGCGGCAATCACGGTTTCGACAGCATGGTCGGCCACAGCCAGCCGATGCAGCGGGTGTTCGAGCAGGTGCGGCAGGTGGCGAAGTGGAACACCACGGTGTTGGTCCGGGGTGAATCCGGCACCGGCAAGGAATTGATCGCCAGCGCCATTCACTACAATTCGCCGCGCGCCGGCGGCCCGCTGCTCAAGCTGAATTGCGCGGCGCTGCCGGACAACTTGCTGGAATCGGAGTTGTTCGGGCACGAGAAGGGGGCGTTCACCGGCGCGGTCAACCAGCGCAAGGGCCGCTTCGAGCAGGCGCACGGCGGCACCTTGTTTCTGGACGAGATTGGCGATATTTCCCCGCAGTTTCAGGCCAAGCTGTTGCGGGTCTTGCAGGAAGGCGAGTTGGAACGGGTCGGCAGCAGCCAGACCTTGCGGGTGGACGTGCGCATCATCGCCGCCACCAACCGCGATCTGGAGACGGCGGTGGAGGCTGGCGAGTTCCGCGAGGATCTTTATTACCGGCTCAACGTGATGCCGATTTTTATGCCGGCGTTGCGCGAGCGCCCGGAGGACATTCCCGATCTGGCGCGGTTTCTGGTGGACAAGATCGCCAAGCAGCAGGGCCGGATGCTGACCATCACCGACAGCGCCATCCGCCTGCTGATGCGGCACCCCTGGCAGGGTAACGTGCGCGAGTTGGAAAATTGCCTGGAACGCAGCGCGATTATGAGCACCAACGGGGTGATCGCGCAGGATGTGATCGAACTGAGTGGCCTGAGTCCGCGCGGTGCTAGCGCGGTGCTTGCTTCCATGCCGAGCAAGATCGAACTGGACGATCTCGATCTGGATGAACGGGAGCGGGTCATCGCCGCATTGGAGCAGGCTGGCTGGGTGCAGGCCAAGGCCGCCCGGCTGCTGGGCATGACCCCGCGCCAGATCGCTTACCGCATTCAAATCCTCGACATCAAGCTGCGGCGGTTGTGAGGTTGGAGCCTCGGACCGTCAGGAAACAGCCGCTAGAGATGATCCAGCAGGCTGAACCCCGCCCCACGGGGCCGATTCCACAAAAAACCGCAAAGAACCATATTTATGGAGGCAACCATTACGATGCGCCACCTGCAAATAGAGCATGAAACCACTTACAAATATACTGAAACCGTAACCCTACTGCCGCACAAATTGCTTTTGCGTCCCCGCGAAGGGCACGATATCCGCATCGAATCGGCGGATCTTACCATTTCCCCTGCCCACCATCTGCAATGGCAGCGCGATGTGTATGGCAATTCCGTGGCCTTGGCGAGCTTTACCGAGCCCAGCAACCGGCTCTCGATTGTCAGCCGCCTCCTGCTCCAGCACTATGATGACCAGCCCCTGGATTTTCTGGTGGCGGATTTCGCCGTGCTTTATCCTTTTCAGTACGAGGCTGCCGAACGTGTCGACCTGGGGCCTTATCTCTTGCCGGTCTTTGTCTCGGACCAACCACTGCTCAGAACGTGGTTGCGACCATTTTGGCAACCCGGGCGAGTAGTGGAGACCTACGTGTTGCTTGATACGATCAACAAAGCCATTGCCTGCAGCTTCGCCTATCAGCAACGGGAACAACCGGGTGTCCAGACCCCGGCGACCACTTTGGACAAACACAGCGGCTCCTGCCGGGATTCCGCGACGCTGTTCATCGAAGCCTGTCGCAACCTGGGCCTGGCGGCGCGTTTTGTCAGCGGCTACCTGCACTCGACCACTGTCACGCAGGGCCAAGGCGCCACTCATGCGTGGTCGGAGGTTTACCTACCCGGCGCCGGCTGGAAGGGGTTTGACCCCACATCCGGTCAAGTGGTCGGCAACGACCACATCGCCGTGGCCGTGAGTCGGCATCCCGAATTGGTGCCTCCCATATCCGGCTCGTTTCTCGCCGCCACCCCCCAGTCACCCCTGATGCGCGTCGCGGTTCAGGTAGTGGAAATCCAAGCGTAGCAACAGCAATATGGAGATACCGCTACTCAACGGCATCGTTTCCTGGCCTTACATCGGGTTATTCAAACTGACCTACCAATACTCGCCCGATGCGAGGCGAACCCGCCGGCTACCAGCCCGCGGATTCGGGCGAGTCCCGACTGATTTACCGAGTTGAGGGCGACGTACTCAAACTGACGCTGGTCGGCAAGCGCAACGACGCCGAGGTCTACCAGCGCTTACGCGCGGAGGAAGGATGAGCTTATCGACGATAGTGACAGACGAACCGCTGATGATCGGCCACGGGGATACGATCGAGCATTTCCTGACCAGTCAGAAAGGCCAACAGGTGACGATTCGCCTGGGGTCGGGCGAAGACCTGACCGGAACGGTCAAGGAAGTGACCGGCCCGCTGGTGCAGTTGAGCGCCCTGAGCGGCAAGGAGTTTTACGATGCCGTCATCGTGACCAAGAACATCACGGCGGTGATCGTCCGCACCAGGACACCGTGACCGCCGCCCTGTCGCCGCCCTCGCCACCACGCACGTTGGCGACTCCTTGGGCTGCGGGGCCGGACTGGAACTGGCGGACGCGGTGGGGCTGGAAAGCTACCGGGCAGCGGTCATCTTGCCATGCCAGCCTGCTGGCCCGGGGCCGGATTGACCACGGGCAGCAAGGGGGCGACGGTCAGGCCGATTCCGTGACGGTCTCGCCCTCGTCCGAGGACGAGTCGCTTTCATCCTTGGGTACTTCAACGTCGATCCGCATGCGATAGAAACTGCGGAACACGAACACGAGGTTGACGACCAGGAACAGGGCCGCCATGTTCAAGGCCAGGGTCTGTTGGCCCTGAGCCACCAGGCCGACCGCCATTTCGACCGCGAGCAGGCCGAACAGGGTGGTGAACTTGATGATCGGGTTCATGGCCACCGAGCAGGTGTCCTTGAACGGATCGCCCACGGTGTCGCCCACCACGGCGGCGGCGTGCAGGTCGGTGCCCTTGGCGCGCAGTTCGGTTTCCACGATCTTCTTGGCGTTGTCCCAGGCGCCGCCGGCGTTGGCCATGAACACCGCCTGGTACAGCCCGATGATGGCCAGCGAGATCAAATAGCCGATGAAGAAGAACGGCTCGATGAAGGCGCAGGCCAGCGTGCCGAAGAACACGGCCATGAATATGTTGAACATGCCCTTCTGCGCGTAGATCGTGCAAATCTCCACCACCTTTTTGCTGTCCTGGGCGGAAGCCTTGGTGGCGCCGTCGAGCTTCATGTGCCCCTTGATGTATTCCACCGCGCGATAGGCCCCGGTGGACACGGCCTGGGTGGATGCGCCGGAGAACCAGAAGATGGTGGCGCCGCCGGAGATCAGGCCGAGCAGGAAGGGCGGATACAACAGCGACAACTTGTCCAGGTTTTCGGTCAGACCACCGGTCAGCAGCATCACGATCGAGAACACCATGGTGGCCGCGCCCACCACGGCGGTGCCGATGAGCACCGGCTTGGCGGTCGCCTTGAAGGTGTTGCCGGCGCCGTCGTTCTCTTCCAGCAAATCCTTGGCGACTTCAAAGTCGGGCTCGAAGCCGAAATCGCGCCGCAACTCGGCTTCGATGCCGGGCAGTTGCTCGATGGTCGACAATTCGAAAACCGACTGGGCGTTGTCGGTCACCGGCCCGTAGCTGTCCACCGCGATGGTCACCGGACCCATGCCGAGGAAGCCAAACGCGACCAGGCCGAACGAGAACACGGCGGCCATGATGGCGGCCTTGGCCGGCACCGGGTTGATGACGGCGGCCAGGTCGTACTGCGACACGAGGTAGGCGCCGGACATCAGGCTCACGATCACCACGCCCATCCAGAAGGCGGAGAAGTTGCCGGCGGTGAGTCCGGCGAGGATGTTGAGACTGGCGCCGCCTTCGCGCGAGGCGGTCACGATTTCGCGCACATGGCCGGAACGGGTCGAGGTGAAGATCTTGACCACTTCGGGGATGATGGCGCCGGCCAGCGTACCGAAAGTGATGATCAGCGACAGTTGCCACCACAGGTGGCCGTACACCTTGCCGCCGACGGCGATGTCGCCGATCAGCAGGTACGACACCACGAAGGTGAGCGCCAGCGACACCCCGGAGGTGATCCATACCAGCGAGGTCAGCGGCGCCTCGAAATCGAAGCGGGCCTGGTCGCCGTAGCGGCGTTTGGCCAGGGTTTCGTTGATCAGATAGGAGGCCCCGGAGGCGACGATCATCATGACCCGCATGACGAAGATCCACACCAGCAATTGCACCTGCACGGCGGCTTCGGGCACGGCCAGCATGATGAAGCTGATCAGCGCCACGCCGGTGACGCCGTAGGTCTCGAAGCCATCGGCGGTGGGACCGACCGAGTCGCCGGCGTTGTCGCCCGCGCAATCGGCGATCACGCCGGGATTGCGAGCGTCGTCTTCCTTGATTTTGAACACGATCTTCATCAGGTCGGAGCCGATGTCGGCGATCTTGGTGAAGATGCCGCCGGCGATGCGGAGGGCCGCGGCGCCCAGCGATTCGCCAATGGCGAAACCGATGAAGCAGGTACCGGCGTTGTCGCCCGGGACGAACAGCAGGATGGCGAGCATCAACACCAGTTCGACGGAGATGAGCAGCATGCCGATGGACATCCCGGCCTTGAGCGGGATGTGCATGGTCGGGAAGGGCTTGCCGCCAAGACTGGCGAATGCCGTCCGGGAATTGGCGAAGGTGTTGATGCGGATGCCGAACCAGGCGACCGCCACCGATCCCAGGATGCCGACGATCGAGAAGAACAGGATCACCAGCACC
>JBATNZ010000044.1:0-13380 GCA_049290615.1 Candidatus Contendibacter sp. | reverse complement strand
GCGCGGCAGTGGGCCGAGGCCCGGCAATTGCTGGAACAGGCCCGCCAGCGCCAGCAGGCCGGCGCGCTGGAGGACAGCCGCGCCCTGATCGAGCAGGGCTTGCAACTCGCGCCCAACCATACCGACTTGCTGGCGCTGCGCGAGGAGGTCAACCAACAACTCGACGCCGCCAGAACCCGGCGGGCTCAAGAGGAACAGCGGTTGCAGGCGGAATTGCAAGCCGAGCAGTTTCTGGAGCAGGCGCAGCGCGCCCGGCAGGAAGGCGCGCTGGACCTGAGTCTGGTGCATGTCGAACAGGGCCTGCAGACCATGCCCAACCATCCCGCCCTGCTGGCTCTCAAGCGCGAGGTGCGAGAACAACAGGCCAAGCGCCAAACTCAGGGAGAAGCAGCTCGCCAACAGGCTCTGGCCGATGAACAGCGCAAGGCCGAGCAGGCTCGCCTGCGCGCCGAGACCGAGCGGCGCCGCGTGCAAGCCGACGAGTTGCTGGCCCGGGCGCTGGACGCGCAGCGCAACCTCGCTTACGAAACCAGCCTGCTGCACATCGAGCAAGGCTTGCAACAGGTTCCCGACCACAGCCGACTGCTGGCGCTGCGCGACCAGGTTCGCAGGCAACTGCGCGAAGCCAAGCCGCCGCCCCTCCCGGCGCAGCCGCCGGTCGAGCCGGTGGACCGGGTCGCCGCTCAACTTCGGGAATGCGCCGCGCACCTGCAAGCTAACCGGCTGGCCTCCGGCAAGGGTGGCAACGCCACGGACTGCTACAACAGCGTGCTCAAGCGCGAACCCGGCAACGCCGAGGCGCGCGCCGGTCTGGACCGGATCGCCGACCGCTACGCCGATCTGGCGGCGGAAGCCGTGCGCCGGAGCGATATCAAGGCGGCAAAGAGTTCGCTCGACAAACTGGAACGGCTCAATCGTGGCAATCCCCGGCTCGCTGATTTGCGCGTGCAACTGACCTTGGCGCAAAAACCCGCCAGCCCACCGCCGCCAGCCCGCCTCGCCGAACCGGAACCACCGCCGC
Organism: Candidatus Contendibacter sp.; assembly: GCA_049290615.1. GTDB lineage: Bacteria > Pseudomonadota > Gammaproteobacteria > Competibacterales > Competibacteraceae > Contendibacter. The sequence goes on along the minus strand of JBATNZ010000044.1, from coordinate 12,359 downwards.
CCGGCGACCGTGTGGCCCGGCGGGAACCGCCAGTCGAACCGGAGCGCGCGCCGCCGCCCATCCAGGTGGAACCGCCACCAAAATCGGAGGTACCACCGATCAGCCTGGTTTCAGTTCCGCAATCGGCCGAGCCCGCGCCAACACCCCGATCCTCCTCGCCGGAACCCGAAACCCGGGTCATCGCCCAGGACCGCCATGCCCGACTATCCCGAACCGAAACCGAGGAAGGCGTCAGCTTGCAGGTGACGACCGCTCCGCAGGGCATCCTCGAAGAACGTCCACCCGAACCGGCGGCTTCCACCCAGTCGCGCACGGCCGAACAGGCTTGGGCGACGGTCAAAAACAGCGACGATCCCGCCGAAATCGAACGGTTTCTGGCGAACTACCCCAAAAGCCGGCAGGCCTCGGCCGCGCAGGCCAAGCTGAAACAGTTGCAAAAGCAGCCGGCCATGCCGGCCCGGCTGTTCGTCCGGGCCGACCAGGGCGATGCCGAGGTACTGATCAATGGCCGGAGCGTCGGCACGACGCCACTGGAGGTGGAACTCAAACCCGGTTCCTACAAAGTTCGGGTCCGCCTGGAAGGTTATACCGAGTGGAACGGGCAAGTGGATTTGAGCGCCGGCGATGAAAGCACACTGTCGGCTTCCCTGTCCCGCAAGCGGACGGAAACCGCCGCCAAACCCACTACTCCACCACTGGAATCCAAACCCGAACCCGAGCCGGAACCCGAATCGCCCCGATCCCGCGCCGCGGAAAACCAGACGGTGGCCCAGTCCGCTCAGCCCACCCAGTCCGCTCAGTCCAACTGCCTGCGCGGCAATTGCCAGAATGGCGAAGGCGTCTATCGCTATCCGGACGGCAGCGAGTACTCTGGGGATTTCCGCAACGCCAAAATGCATGGCCAAGGCGCCTACGTCTATGCCAGCCGTGGCGAAAAATACGTCGGCGAATGGCGCAACGGCGTGATCAACGGTCAGGGCGCTTACTACTACCGCAGCGGCAACCGCTACCAGGGCGAATGGCGCAACGGCCGCAAGCACGGCCAAGGCAGTTATATCTATGCCAACGGCGACAAATACGTCGGTGATTTCGCCAATGATCAACCCAACGGTCAAGGCGCCTACTACTATCATAGCGGCGACCGTTACGAGGGCGAATGGCGCGACGGCCGCAAAAATGGACAGGGCGTGCTGTACGAAAATGGCCAGCGGATCGTCGGCGAGTGGCAAAACGATCAGAAAGTCCGGGTAACGGTGGAGAAATGAACAGGCAAAACAAAGGCGGAGCGTCCGGTTGATCGCCGAACCTCCGCCTTGACCCTAAAAGCCCACCCTGGCACCTTACAACCCCATGCGGTCCCGCCGTTAAGAATGCCCTGTCCGTTGGACGTTCTTTCGTGACTAATTACTAACGATGAGACAAGGGATGCTGGATCATGCGGCGCGGTATCCCCGGCCAGCCATGCGGAATAAAATCCGTGCTGTTCTCCTCCAGGCATCGGACCGCATGCATCTGGGTACCCTTGATCGGCGCATCCCCACCGTAACCGCCACAGTAACTGCCCCCGCTCGCGCTGACGCAGGATGCCGCGCCGCGATACGGACAGCTATGCTTGTCCACCGGCATCAGCCCTTCGCTTCCATAGCGCCTGGCTTTCACCGGTCGCGTAATTTCGCTTTTCATTCGAGAACTCCTTACTTTGATGGTCAGTGGCGCCATCTCTCCCCCGGCGCTCATTTTATTGATTTTTTATAAGCTGTTATCGCTTAAGCCTTATTTATGGCATGGCCACTATCAAGTTTTCGCATCGTGGAGTAAATAAGGGATTTGGCTGGCAGCATTGGGGTTTTCCCTAGTGATGAAACAGAGTGTCGGTTACACCGGATTACTCACCGCCACCGGTCTCCTGGCCTGCCTGGCCACGCTGACCGGCTTCGCCGGGCAGCTCTGGTGGGGGTTCGAACTTGCCACCCATTTCCGGGTGCAGTACGCGCTTGCCCTGGGCGGATTCGCCCTGATCCTGCTGGCGCTGCGCCAGTGGCGCTGGCCGGCGCTGTTCGGAGCATTCGCCCTGCTCGATCTGGCGATCATTGCGCCGGCGTTTTGGGAGGAGGATGCCGCAGCGCCCGCCACCGCCGAGAGTCAACCCACCCTGCGCGCCCTGCTCGCGAACGTAAACGCGGAGAACCGCGACTCCGAACGCCTCCGGCGCCTCATCGTCGCTTCCGATCCGGATGTCATTGTGTTATTGGAAGCAACGCCGTGGCTGCTCCACCAGTTGCACGATCTCGGCGAACGCTATCCGCACCGCATGGCCGAACCGCGCGACGACCCGTTCGGCATTGCCCTGTTCAGCCGCCATCCCCTTGCCCAGAGCCAGATCGTCCATTTGGGCGGCGAGGCCGGGCCACCTTCCATCGTGGCGACGGTCAGCGCTGGCGAACGCCCGTTCACCTTGATCGGCGCCCATCCCTGGCCACCGGTCAGCGCCGAGTTAGCCGAGGGCCGCAATACCCAATTACGCGCGCTGGCCGCCCAAGTCCGCCAGAATCAAGCGCCCTTGCTGGTACTCGGCGATCTCAACGTCTCGCCCTGGTCGCCCTGGTTCGCCCGCTTGCTGGCCGATTCCGGCCTGCGCGACAGCCGGCTCGGGCGCGGGCTTCAGCCCTCTTGGCCCGTCAACTGGCCACTATTGTGGATTCCCATCGACCATATCCTGTTCTCCGCGGGAATCCGGATCGAGCGCCGGGAAATTGGCCCGGCTATCGGTTCCGACCACTATCCGGTCATTGTTGACTTTCAGGTTTCCGGCCCATAATCGGCAAGCCAATCATCAATCCGCTGGAGGCTGCCCTCATGCTCATCGTTCCATCCTCCGACCCCGAACCGGTCACCGAGACCGATACGGTTCCCGATTCATCCAGACGCGCGTTCCTCGCCCGACTGGCAACCTTGGCCACCGCCGCGGGTCTCGGCCTCGCCCCGAAATCCGACGCGGCGGACGGCGGCTGGTGGGACGAACCTCCCACGGTGACCCGCCCCAACTGGCCGACGCGCGCTCCCCAATCCTGGAACCGTCCCCCGACCAGATCCTGGAATCGTCCCCCGACCAGATCCTGGAGCCAACCGCCCGCGCAACCCTGGAATCAACCACCACCCCAACCTTGGAATCAACCGTGGACCACGACCGACCTGAACGCCACCATCGAGCGTTACATGGCGCAGTTGCGCCAAACCGGCCGGCTGGCGCCTAATGAACGCACCGCCTGGCTGGTCTACGACTTCACCAGCCGGCGCTTCCTGGTCACCATCAACGCCAGCCTGCCCTACCAGAGCGCCAGCATGATCAAGCCGTTCATCGCCTTGGCGTTCTTCCACAAGGTCCAGGAGGGCCAACTCGACTACACGCCCTTCCACCAACAACGGATGGAAGCGATGATCCAGCACAGCGACAATCGCGCCACCAACTATTTCATCGAGTTGTTGAACCGGACCAGCGGCCGCTCCGGCCCCGCCGAGGCGGAACATACCCTCAAGCGGCGTCATCCCGGCGTATTCCGGCAAACCCGGATCGTCGAGTACATCCCCGGCGGTGGCCGCACCTACCGCAACCAGGCGTCCGCCTTCGACTATCATCGCTTCCTGCAAGCGCTCTGGTACGATCAACTGCCCTATTCCGCCGAACTGCGGCGCTTGATGTACCTGCCGAACCGCGACCGCATCTACACTGGCGCGGCAGGGGTACCTCGCGGGACCGCGGTCATCGACAAGACTGGCACCACCGCCCGGTTGTGCGGCGACATGGGCATTCTGGTCGCCCGGGGCCGCGACGGACGCAACTATCCCTACACCTTTATCGGCATCGTGCAAAAGGCCCGGCCGGCCCAGAACTATCTGGCCTGGCAAGCGGCGCGCGGCAATGTCATCCGGGACGTGTCCGGCATGGTGTACAGTTATCTGCGGCAAACGCACGATCTGGTTTAACTTCGACTTTCGCGCACCGTTCCGAGGATATTCCGCCCCATGCCTTATGATTTTGACCATGCGCCCAACCGGCGCGGCGCCGACAGCTTGAAATGGCAACGTTACGGCGCGGCCCTGCCGCTGTGGGTGGCTGATATGGATTTCGTCTCGCCGGAACCGGTGCTGGCGGCGCTGCGTGAACGGGTGGCGCACGGAGTCTTTGGCTACGGCGCGCCGCCAGACGAACTGACGGAGACAATTTGCGCGCGGCTGGCCACTCTCCACGGCTGGACCGTCGTCCCGGAGCAGGTTGTCCATCTGCCGGGGCTGGTATGCGGTTTAAACGTGGTCTGCCGGGCGGTCGGCGAGCCGGGCGACGAGGTGCTGGTGCAAACCCCGGTATACCCGCCGTTTCTGGCCGCGCCGGGCAACCAGGACCGGCGACTGCTCACCGCCGAACTGACGGCGGAAGCGCGCGATGGGCGGCTTTATTACACGTTCGACGATGCGGCGTTTGAAGCCGCCATCGGCCCACGCACCCGGCTGTTCATCCTTTGCCACCCGCACAATCCGGTCGGGCGCACGTTCGGCGTCGCGGAGTTACAGCGGCTGGCGGCGATTTGCGAGCGCCACGATCTGACGATCTGCTCGGATGAGATTCACTGCGATTTGTTGCTGGACGGGCGCCGGCATATCCCGCTGGCCACGCTGGCGCCGGAGATCGCCCAGCGTTGCATCACGCTGATGGCGCCGAGCAAGACCTTCAACCTCGCCGGCCTCGGCGCCAGCTTCGCGATTATCCAGAATCCCGAACTGCGGCGGCGTTTCAAACACGCCCTGCGCGGTATCGTACCGGATGCGAACATTCTCGGACTGAACGCCGCGCTGGCTGCTTATCGGCATGGCGGCGACTGGCTGCGGGAGTTGCTGATTTACCTGGCCGCGAACCGGGATTGCGTGGTCGACACCATCGCCCGCCACCTGCCGGGCCTTCGCGCCACCGTCCCGGAAGCGACCTACCTGGCCTGGCTGGATTGCCGGGATGCGGGTCTGCCCGGCAATCCACACCCGTTTTTCCTGAACCACGCCGGGGTGGCGCTGAATAATGGCGCGGACTTCGGCCCCGGTGGCGATGGCTTCGTGCGGCTCAACTTCGGCTGCCCGCGCGCCCTGCTGGTGGAAGGGCTGGAACGGATGCGGGCGGCGCTGGCAAAGTTGTGATTAAGGAATATAGGCGGTTCTTGGGCCTTCAAATTCTCACCGCCAGCACGTCGCACGGCGCGCCATGCAACACGGCATTGGCGGTCGAACCCAGCAGCAGCGCCAACCCGTGGCGACCGTGGCTACCGACCACGATCAGGTCCGCGCCGTGGTCCCGGGCGGCGCCGAGAATGCCTTCCTTGGTGGACGGCGCGTTGACCACCCAGGTTTCGGCATCCCCCACATCCAGCCGCCGCGCCAGTTCCCCGAGCAGTTTCCGCGCCTCCCCCAACAACGCCTCATCGGGCAGTTCCGGCAAAACCGGCAGCAATTCGTAGCCGCCACCCAAGTTGATGCCGATGTCCTCGACCACATGAATCATGCTCAGCCGCGCCCCGCAGCGCCGGGCGATCTCCTTGGCGCGTTCTCCAACCCGCAACGCATCGTCGGAAAAATCGGCGGCAAACAGAATATTTTGGTACGTCATGTCCTTACCTCCCACGGATTGACCAGCCTGATTGAAACCTTCAGTAATACCGGACCGCCGACCCGCCGGTCGTCATTGCGCCGCTTCCAGTAGTGTTTGCAAAAACTCGCGGGTTTCCCGGCGCGTCGGATCGTCCGGCGGCAGGCGTTTTTGCGCCTCGCGGAGCGCGCCGACGCCCAGTCTGACCTGCACCAGCCCGAGATTGTGCAGGGTTCGAGCTTCGTCGCGGCGACGCAGTGCCTCCCGGTAAGCGCGTTCCGCCGAATCGAGCCGTCCCTGTTCGGCGTACAGGTTGCCCAACTGAAACCAGGGCGAGGCCTCGTTCGGTTTAAGCCGGGTCAGTTGCAGATAATACCCCTCCGCCACGTCCCAGCGACCGGTTTCGTAAGCCTGCCGGGCGCGTTCCTCGACGAACGCCGGATCGGGCGTCTGGGTGGCCGCGGACGCCGGCGGGAGAGCGGGCGGCGTGGCGGTCGAACCGGTTTCCTCGATTCGCGGGCGCGCGGCGGTTGTGGCCGTGACGCCAAAACCAGTCTCCAACGTGGCGCAACCGGCCAGCATGGCGGAACAGAGAACGGCCAACAGGCTCCGGGACATACAACTCATCTCCGACATCTTGCCCAAACCCGCTGCTAACCCGCCATCCGCCAACCGTCTTTCACTTGCGCCAGCACGGCGCTGATCTTTTCAACCAGTTCAGGCAATGGTTCGGTCTGGCCGTCGCCCAAGCGGATTTCCACGAAAAAACGTAGTGGTGTTTGCCCTGCGGCGCTGAGATCCAACAGTTTCGACACCGCCTCGGCCAAATCCTGAATCTCGCGGGCTTGCAATTCAGTTTCGGCGATTTTGAAGGCGGTTTTCAACGGCGGCGTGACGATCTCGCCAGTGCCGGGTGGTTTAGGTCCGGGTCCCGGTTGTTCCCGCACCGTGACCTGCGCGGCGGCGTGGTATTCGCAAGGCCACATCCCTTCAACCCGCAGATGGCGGGCGCTTAGGGCGCTGCTGATGGCATCTCGTACCGTTTTCCACGGCAGCGGCAGGCCGGTTTTCCGGGATAGAACCTCGGCCATGGTTGCCACAGTAGCCACGCCGTCCGCCCAGGCTTCGGGTAGGTTCGCCGGCAACAGCTCCAGCGTATTGATGGGCGCGGGTGGAGTACGCAGCGCGGCGGTTTCCGTCAACACGCCCGCAGGAATCGGTTCACCCAGCAGGCTGCTGGGGGGATTGACCAACCAGAGCGTTCCGGTAACGACGGCGTCTTGAATCGCCGCGTCCACGGTCGCCCGCTCGGCTTTGGGAATGAACACCGGTTCCTCGTAACCGCCGCCCTTGTCCACATTGACCGCTTGCCCGCCTTGGAAATAGCCGTAGATCTGACTGACGGTCAGCGCATCGCCTGTCCATAGACCCGGCAAGCGGCCAAGGGTCAGCAACGCGCTATCCAGTTCCGCCAGCGTGGCCGCTTCCGACAGCACCAATTCCAAATCCTTGTCGGTCATCACCGCGTCATCAGGGTGGGTTCGCCACCAGGTGCGGACGCTGCGATCCGGGCGAGTCAGCAGCAGCACGAACGCTCCGTTGGCGCAGCCGTCGGCCAAGGTGTCGTAGAGGTATTGGGTCCGCAGCATCTTGGGCAGTGCCGGACGTTCGGCAAAGGCGTTGACCAGAACCTTGACCCGCTGGCGGGTGTCGCCGGGGTGCCAGAGGGTATAAGGGCCACCGGGCAACAGCGCGTCGGCGTCCAATGTGGCGTCCATGATCCGCGCCTCGGCATGGGCCTTGACGGCATCGAACAACGGGCCGTCGCTGACGGTGAGGCGAAAGGCGACAGGTTGCTGGTGAGCGGCTATCGTGACGCCAATACAGTAGGCGTGCCGCAGCAGGCCGGGGACGGCTTGCCTGGCCGCTTGCAGCTTGACTTGCAGTTGGGTCTTGCGAGCCGGGTCAACCGTGGCCTCCAGCCTGTCGAGATCGGCTTCGACCTTTTCCCAGGCCAGATAATCCTTGATGCGAGCCTCGACCGCGCGCAAGCCGTCGCGGGACGGGACCACCAGCAGCACCGCGTTGGGATAGGCGCGGGGGGTGTTGGGGCCGGTCTTTTCCGTCAGGAACCGCACCGCGTCCGGGCTGGGATGGCCCGCTTCCGAAGCTGCGTCCGGCCCAAGAATGGCGAAATGAAACGCGCCGTCATCCTCGATGTCGCTGGGCTGTTTGGGCTGGAGATGGGTGCGAACGCCCAAGCCGGGCGGGACTTGGAACCACGGTTTCAGCTTGCCGATTTCCTTTTCCAGACGGTCTTTGACCACGTCGGCCACGATGTCCTTTTCGGCCTGGTCGTGCATGTGTTTGAGGTTGGGGCGATTGCCCAGCCGCCATTCCTTGGGCAAGGTTGAGCCGTCGGCGGTGTCGGTGTAGTGATCGTCCAGCCAATGACTGTCGTCGGCCCAACCGCGCAAGCCTTTTTCCAGATTGATCTTGTCGGGGCGGGTCGGGCCGAGCAACCGCGTCAGTTCCTTGAGCTTGGCGGTGCGACCAATCGGTTGCGAGTGCAGGAAGGTGGCGATGACGGCCTGTTCCAGTTCGCGGTGTTTCAGGCCGATGCTCTGGTCTTGCCAGCGCCGGGCGCACTCCAGTTCGCCGTTGAGCAGGCCCTTCCAGTCGTTTCTATGACCGCTGTCGTCCTCGTTTTCGGCGTAGATGCACAATTCGCGGGTGGCGGCGGCTAGATCGGTTTGATCCGGGGCGTTGAGAAAGGCTGCCGGCCCGACCAACGGGCTGTCGTCCCAGCGTTCGGCATCGCGCAAGGCCAGCGCGAAGGTGCGCAGCACGCCACGGGTCTTCTGGAAGCGGTCGAGCCCGACCCACTTGGTATAAAACACCTCGGTCAGGTCGGGATGAAACGGGTAGCTTTGCAGAAAGTCGTTTTCGACCTTTTTGCCCCTGGCGCTGTCATCAAACGCCTGAATGCCTTTGAGGGCGGCGATGACGTGCGGTTTGAAGGCGTTGCGATCCCGGATCGATTCCGGGGTGAAAAAGCGGCGGCGCAACACTTCAGCGGCGTCATCCTTGACCACTGGTTCGACGGCGCTTTCACTCTGGCGGCGGTAAATGTCATACAACTGGCCTTGCAAGCGGCGTCCCAGCGTGTCGTTCCTGTCGGGATCACTGGCCAGCAACGAGGCGATCACCGCGCACCGTGGGGTCTTGACGATGGCTTGGGTCAGACCCTGGAAGAAATCGATCAACGCATCCCAGCCTTTCGGGTCCTGGCCGTACTTGCCACGGGCGTACATCATCACTTCGTCAATCAGCACCAGGACGCTTAAACCCTGCTGCGTGACCGATTCGAGCAAGGGGCCAATAACCGATTCCGCCGGGGCGGTGGCGCGTTCCTCGGCTTGGCCGTCATCGCGCATGTACGCCAACCCGGCGTCACCGGCCAATTGATAGGCCAGCAGGCTCCACGGTTGTTTCAAATGGCGGGTAGCACCATCCGGGGCGCGCGTCTCCAGCCCCATTTCCAAGTCCAGTTTGTCAAAGCACAAGGCAACGACGCGGGCGTGGGGCGGAGTTTGACCGATGTGTTGTACGAACTCATCCACGGCCGGCAAGGTGGGCAGGTTGACCGGATCGTGAAAGAGATGGCGCAGGGTGATGAGGGTATGGGTTTTGCCGCCGCCGTAGGTCAGTTCCAATTGCTGCACGGCTTTGTCGTTCTGGCCGGCCAGCCGCAAGGCCACATCGCGGGCCAGTTCGCGCAGGTTGTGGGTGGGGTAGGTCAGGGCGAAGAACTGGCGCGGGTCTTCGTACAGCGGGCGCTTGCCGCTTTGCATCAGCACTTCGTGGAGATCGGCGGCGAATTGGTTGAGCGTCAGTTCGCCGGTGCGCAGGTCGTCGCGCAGCGTGACCACGTCATGCCAGGGTTTCCAGGAAAGGGGTGCGGTCATTCTGAGGCTCCCAAGTGCTATCATTCAGATTGTTTCATGGTGTGAGGAGATGAAGTCATGGCTGCCGTACTCCAATCGTTTGCGCCCGCCGAGCAGAACATTATCTTGCATAACATTAGCTGGGAAACTTATGAGCGCCTGTTAAACGAACAGCAGGAGAGTGGAAACACGCGCCTCAATTATGATCGGGGATCGCTGGAAATCATGATTTTGTCATTGCAACACGAGCGGCTCAAACACACGCTGGCGACCTTGGTCGAGTTGATCGCTAATGAACGGGGTCTCGACATTGAGGGGGCCGGTTCAACGACTTTTCGACGGGCCGATGCCGCGCAGGGTTTTGAGCCGGATGCGTGTTTCTACTTTGCTCATGCGGAGCGAATCCGCGCCCGTGAGGAGATTGATCTGGTGATCGATCCCGCGCCTGAGTTGGTGGTTGAAATTGACATTACCCATTTTTCGCTCAACAAGTTGCCGATTTTTGCGGCGTTGGGGGTTGCGGAAGTCTGGCGACATGATGGCCGCCGGTTGACGATTAGCGTCTTGGAAGGTGCGACCTACCGCGAACAACCGGAAAGCCGGCTGCTGCCGGGAATCACCAGTGTTCAGTTGACGCAACTGATTCAGAGCAGTCGGGAGTTGCCGCGAACAGCCTGGATTGAACAGGTTCGGCAGGCAGCGGCGGTGAAATCGGATCAGAGCCATTGATCATTTATGGGCGGTTGACCTGAATCAGTTGCATAGAGTCGCACCACGGTTCAGGCGTCCTCGTTATCGCGGATTTGGCAGCATCACGCAGGCGCTGCTCTAGTTCGCGGCGAATCGCTAGATAATGCTGATAGTCATTAGCCCACTCCACGAAATCGGTCTCATCCGCCATTTGTCCGCCACTGTAGCGGTTGAAAAATTCTTCTGATTCAAGGTTATAGCGGGTTTCGTATCGGCTCAGGCGCTTTGAAATGGCGACCAGCGCATCCACTCGTGAGTCATATTGAATCGTCTGTTTTCGCATCTTTGTTTCTCTCTAAAAGTTCAACGGCAAGTCTTTGGATTCCGGCTTGGCGATCCCAGAGAAGTTCTGAGCTTGGGATCATGGGCGATTGACCCGAATCAGTTGATTGAATAGGGTTTCCAACGTACTCAGCGCAGTGTGAATGCGTTGGGCCTGGCCGATGAAATCGGGATCGAAGGTGCAAACCACGATACCGGCGTGTTCCGGGGTCAGGCGATGCAGTTGGATGAAGTGTTTACGATTGAGAGTCAACACCGCCCGCTGGCTAGCGCTGGCTAATGCCAAAACCACCTCATCAGGAATCGCTTGCCGCGCCTTGCCGGATTCCTGCATCGTCAGCGCGTCGCGTCCCAGGCGACGCAGTTCGTCCACGACCGGCAACGCGAAGTTTTCATCGGCATAGAGTCGCGCCATGTTTCAAGCGTCCTCGTTTTCCCGGATTTGCTGGTCGATTTCATCGCGATGCGAGCGAACATAGGCCCAGGCGCTGACTAAATCCTCGGCACGTAAACTGGGATAAGCGCGAAGTAAATCCGCTTCGCTGACGCCAAGCCGCCGGGCCTGTTCCAGCACCCAGACGGGGATGCGGGTGCGAACGATACACGGCTCGCCACCGGCTACGCCGGCAGTTGCTTCGATGCCGGGGAAGGCGTCGCCTAAATCGAGGACGATCCATTGCAGCAGTTGTGCTTTCTCGGCGCGGGTTAGGTTGGATAAAATCTGTTCGGTGGCCTGGATAGCGGTCATTCTGGATGCTCCCAATTCCTCCTTATCCAAGGAGGGGAAAGTAAAAAGCGATTATTCAATCCGTGGATTTCAGCGGTAATTGTTTCGATTCCGGCTTGGCAATCTTTACCCCAATATGATTGCTCAGGTTTTCCAGCACGGCGCGTTCCTCACTGCCGGCCAAGGCCAGTTCAATCAAGGCTTGCAATACGCGCTTGAACAATTCCTGCTGGCGTAAACCGTTGGCGTCAAGATACTCGTCCACATGGGCCGAATGACCGGCTTTCCATAACTGCATTAGCCGGTGAATGCGGTCAATCAGCGGGATAGAACGCCCGCCCGGAGCTTCATAGCCCAGGTTTTTTTCCTTGCGCTGATTCCAGGCTTTGAGTTTGACGGTGGCGCCACCGGATTGAGCCGTGTCGGCGTCTTCTTCGGTTGCGTCTTCTTCGTCGTCAGACGCTTCAACGGCACTGGTTTTCGGGCTGACCAGTAAATCCCAAGTGTGCAGCAAGTCGCGGTCGGACAGGCCGCAGGATTGCCCGTACAGGATCACTTGCCCAATAGGTGCCGGTTCAAAACCGAAGTCGTGGCGGTGCAGCAGATAATAGGCGGTCAGCGCATCGAGACTTTCGGCGGCGGCGCTGGCCCCGTCAGCGTTCTCCCGCGACAGCACCCGCCCGACCACGAAATCCACGACAAAACGGCGAACATGGATGAGAAATTCGCCAATAGTCATGAAGCCGCCGCCTTCCTTTTTCACCACTGGATATTGACTGAAGGCTTGCAAGGCCGGGCCGGTGGCCGCCCACACGAAATCAGGGCCGCGAATGCCCGCATCCCAAAAGTCGCGCAATTGCTGGGTGATGTGGTCGCGCATTTCGGCCAATACCGGACTGCAGCCGTTCACTCCCCCCTTGACTTCCCTGAATTTGACGGGGCAGGATGGGGACCGAGAACCCTGTTAACGAGTTGAGTTTACCGCTTCCATGCACCTGAGCGATCACAGCCTGCGCCAGATCGA
>JBATNZ010000043.1:0-58373 GCA_049290615.1 Candidatus Contendibacter sp. | reverse complement strand
GCCGTGGGCGACGATGGCCCGCAGCGCCGTGCCTTTGTCGCGGTCGATGGCCGGCACCACCTCGATGGCCATCGGCCCGTTTAGGACATGCAGGCTGGCAATGTGCGGCCTCAGCAGTGAAAATGTTTGAATCAGCAGGGATTCCAGATGATGGATAGCCAGTTGGCGGTAGTGGATGGTAAAACCGAACGGCTTCTTTTCCACCCAGGCGCCGGTATCGGCCAGCCGCTGTTCGAAAGCGGCACCCAGGGATTCGAGCAGGGCGCGGTGGTCCAGCGCCTCGGCCGGAATCCGGCGCTCCCCGGCCAGTTCCAGCTCCAATCCGGTGGATCCGCCGTAGCTCAGCCCCTCCAGACCGACCATGCCGATGAGATCATCCAGTCCCCGGCCGCTGACCACACCGACCGTGACGCGCGGAGTGGCTGCCAGCCGGGCCAGTACGTCGCGCAGGGTGGGATCGAGCCGCGCCAGGCTGGGATGCGCGACCAGCGGGGTCAGCGTCCCGTCGTAGTCGAAGACCAGGACCAGTCGTTCGCCCCGGCGGTAGGCGGCGGTGAGCCGTTCCAGAATCATTGCGGTGGCCGGCGGCATCAGGCGACCTCCTGAGTTGGAGGCTGCGGGATGGGCACGGCGGTCAATTCGGCCAGGAAATTGGCGGCCCAGCGATAGATATTGTTTTCCTCCACCTGCCGTCGCATCCGCGCCATGCGCTCCTGCCGTTCCGCATCCGGCATCTCCAACGCCCGCCGGATCGCCTCAGCGAATTGCTCGGTGTCATAGGGGTTGATGATCAGGGCGTCGGCCAGTTCGCGCGCCGCGCCGGCGAATTCGGACAGAATCAACACTCCATCGAGATCCGGCTTGGCGGCGACGTATTCCTTGGCCACCAGATTCATGCCATCGTGCAACGAACTGACAATGCCAATCTCGGCCATGCGCAGGAAGGCGTGAACCGTCGCGCCATCGTGATGGCCGATCAGGAAGTGGATCGGTTTCCAGGACTCGGTCTGGAAGCGCCAGTTAATCTCGTCGGACAGCGCTTCCAGTTCAGTGATGTAATTGCGGTAGCGGGGAATGTGAGTGCGGCTGGGCGCGCCCAGTTGCACAAAGGTGAATTTCCCCCGATGCTGTGGGCAGCGTTCCAAAAATCGCGCCACAGCCCGGAACCGTTCCGTCAGGCCCTTGGTGTAGTCGATCCGATCCACACCGACTGCAATCCGCGTATTCCCCAGTTCGTAACGCTCTTTGAGTTCAGCGATCTGGCTGACGAGCGCCTCGCCGGTGGGTACGTGGCGCTCAGCCCAGTTTTCAACGCTGATCGGGAACGGCCGCACTCGCGAGGCGTGGCCTTGCAGTTCGACTGCGAAATGGTCCCAGTCCAGCCGGGCTTCGATCATCCGGTCCACGGTGTCGAGGAAGTTGTTGCAGTGCTGTTGGAGGTGGAAACCGATCAAGTCGGCGCCCAACATGCCGCGCAGCAGATCCGGCGCCCAGGGGCAAATGCGGAACGCTTCTGGATTGGGCCAGGGGATGTGCCAGAAGATACCGACCGCCAGATCAGGACGGGCTTCCTTCAGGAAACGCGGCGCCAGCGCCAGTTGATAGTCCTGCACCAGCACCACCGCCGGGCCAGAGCCGGCTTCCTCCAGCGCGGCTTCAGCAAAGCGACGGTTGACGCGCACATAATGTTCCCAGTCGCCGGCCCGGAAGATGGGTCGCTCGTGCGCCAGATGACAAAGCGGCCACAGGCCCTCGTTGGCGAAGCCGTAGTAATAACCTTGCTCTTCTTCCCGCGTCAGCCACACCCGCCGCAGGGTGTAGGTTGGATCGTCCGGCGGCACCGCCAGCCGACCTTGGACATCGACCATCTGCCGGTCGGCCTCGCCGGAGCCGTGCGCGACCCACACCCCGCCGCAGGCTTGCAACACCGGATCGAGCGCCGTGACCAGCCCGCCGGCGGGCATGATCAAATGGGGTTTGCCCTCGCGCAGTTCGTGCATGTACGGCTCGCGGTTGCTGACCACCAGCAGTTGACCGCCGCGCAGGCAATCCACGACATGAGCGCGCAGCCGGTCGCGGGTCCAGACGTTATCAGCATGCACCACGGCCCGCGCCTGCGCCTGATGGGCCGAGCGAGCGACCCGGAACGAAGCGGCCAGCCGGTCACTTTCACTGGCCAGGCGCGCGGTGGGCAATTCGACGGGCGGCGCTTCGACGGCGTCGCCGGTGCGCAATTGTCGCATCCATTCCGCCAGCCGGTTGAGCGGCCGGTCGTACAGCAACCAGGCGCCGGCGACGGTCAGGATCAGCAGTGACAGCACGATGAAGCCGATCCAGAAGCCGAACAGCGCCCGCCGGTGAGTGGCGCGTTCGTCCAGGCTCACCAGATCGTGCAGCACCGCTAGAGCGCCCTGCGGCTGCCCATCGGGCGCACGGATCACCGAAGCAAGCAGGTGAATGTGGGTGTCGGCCATGCGCCGGGTTTCAACGGTATCCTTCGCTTCCACCAGGGTCTGGCTGACGGCCTGTTGCAATACGTCGGTAAAATCAGCGACGCCCTTGCCAGCGGCGACCAGCCGGCCGTCGGTACGGTAAACCGCCAGTCCGATCAGGCGCCGATAACCTTCGAGCATGGAGCCGAACGCGGTCGCGGCCTCGCTGTCTGGCAGTTGCAGCGCTACTTGCGCCGGATAGGCCATCTGATGGGCGATGACGTAGGCGCGGCGGTCCATTTCCTCCAAATCGTTGCGGCGCTCGCGTTCGATCTGAAACCAGGCCAGCGTGGCGATGAGCAGACCGACCAGCACGGCGATCAATAGTCCCATCCGCAGCGAGTTGGGCAGGTGAAGCAGGGATTTAGGCAAAATGGCAAACTCCTCCAAGCGAGCGGCTTCCAAATAGCGGAGCTGGCGCTTCTGACGCCAGCCACCGCTGTTCTTTCCCGATGATGCTACACGCTATCGCGTCGACCCATCCATCATTGATCAGGCAATCGGTCGAGCGTGGCGATATCCTCGGGACTGAGCGTTAATTCGGTTGCCTGTAGGCTGTCGCGGATGCTGGCAACCTGGCGGGCGCCCGGTATCGGTAGGATGTGCCAACCCTTGTGCAGCAACCAGGCCAGAGCGATACGGTGCGGCGAGGCTTGGCATTGGGCGGCGATCTGTTGCAGAAGGGGTTCCTGGGCCAGACGGGCATGGCCGTGATGGCCGCCGACCGGGCTATAGGGAATGTAGGTGATCCGCCGCCCCCGACAGTAATCAATCAGCCCGTTATGAAAATCCCGCTTGTCGAAGAGATTGCAGCGATTCTGCACGGAGGCGATTGGAGTGAAGCCGAGCGCTTGTTCCAGTTGTGCAGGACTGACGTTGGACAAGCCAAGATGGTGAATCTTGCCCTCCTCTTTAAGCATGACCAAGGCTTCCAGCGAGCGCCGGAAATCCACATTGGGATCGACAGCGTGCAATTGATACAGGCCAATGCAGTCGATTTGCAACGCATGCAGGCTGCGCTCGCAGGAGCGGCGCAACCAGTCGGGATCGCCGTCCACAACCCAAGCCCCGCCAGGCCGGCGCAGACCGCCCTTGGTAGCAACCATCACTTGGTCGGTCATGCCGAGCTGATCCAGTGATTGTTGGACCAATCGCTCATTGTGGCCGATTTCCTCATCATCCAGGCAATACACATTTGCGGTATCGATGAAATTGCCACCGCCGCCGACAAAGGCCTCAATGACCGAGAACGCCTGCGCTTCGTCTGGCCGTCCACTGATGGATAACGGCATGGCGCCCAGACCGATAGCTTTGAACATCAATCCGGTATTACCGAGTTCACGTTGTTTCATGGCTTTGTGCTCCCATGGGTTAATGCAAATTCATGCATTCATGCCAAGTGCTTTGTGGACCGATCGAATCGCACCAAGCCCTTCTCCATCGAGAAGGGCTTGAGTTGAGATCCCAATCTAAATTGGGGATACGGAACCGTTCGGTTAACGCCAGTAGAAATTCAACTGAGATTGTCGAGCGCCGACCCGTGCCTGTTGCCGTTGGGTTTGACCCAGCGCGCTGACCTCCACGATATAGCTACCGGCTGGTAATTGAACCAGGAAGTATGGACCTTGTGACGTGGCGTTTAGAATCGCCGCGCCGCGCGAGTCGAGAATGCGCACCTGAATGTCGGCCAGGTAGTCGCCGCTGCCTTGCATGGCGAACATGAGTTGCAAATTGAATTGACCGGACAGGGCTCGAAGTTCGTCGCGTTCGCTCAGACCAATACCGCCTGACACATAGCGGATGCCCTGATCGGTTTGTATCTGTAACGAACCACCGGGCGGCAACCAGCCCGCGTCGCCGTATTCGGGGGGCTGTGAAGTGTGATAGGCCGGAGTGGGCTCCTGATAGCCCGACAGAGCGCCATGAACCGGCGGGGGATTTCGAAGTTGGGGTGACGCGCCGTAAGCCGGCGGAACATCGTCAGGTTGTTGAGCGTTGGCCAGTGGCGGCAACCCGCTACCCAGCAACCCCGCCAGCGCGGTCACGCTGAGTGCGGACATTTTGAGCGTGGTCATCATTCTGCTCATGGCTTAACTCCTTTGCATCACGGACCTCGGGATTTTGAAATTTTGGAGTTTGGAGGTAGTTCAACTGCCCCAGCGCTCGGTGAGAAGCTCCAGATTGCTGGCGGCAGTGATGATGACTACTTGATCAGCGGAGGCGAGTCGCGTGTCCTCCTCGGGAAGCAGCCACTCGTCGCCGCGATAGAGGCACACGACCCGGCTTTTTTTCGGCAGTTCCAGTTCGCTCAGCCGCCTGGCGTCCCGATCCTGAACCACGAACGAAAAAATGCGGGCATCCCCCCGAATCTTGGCGGAGATTTCGAGGGGGTCGTGTCCTTCGAACATTTCCCCCAGATGCCGGGCGATGGTCAGCGAGGGGATGATGGTGTCGCGCAGCCCGAGTTCGATGCACACATGCACCAATTCCGGGTCCTGGATCTTGGTCACCACGCGCTGGAAGCCGAGCGAACGGCCGACCAGGCTGGCGAGGATATTGGCCTGGTCGTGGTCCGTCAGGCAGTAGAGCACGTCGCTGCGCTCGGGACCGACCTCGCGCAGGATCGCGGGTTTGCCCCCATCGCCGTGCAGGAACCCACAATCGAGCGTGGCGGCGAGCGCCTCGATGCGTTCCTTGTCCTGCTCGATGATGACGACTTCATGACGGCGTTTCAGCAGCATTCGCGCCGTGGCGACGGTCGTGGTGCTGGCCCCGACGAAGATCGCTCTCATGCCCGCATCCTCCTTCTGCCGAACCAGGTTTGCGGTGCGAACAGCACCAGCACGGCGATGATTTCCAGACGGCCGAGCAGCATGTCGGCGCAAAGTATCCCTTTCAGCAGGGGGTGCAGGTCAGGGCTGGCGATGCCGGCCGAAAGGCCGGTGGTGGCCAAGGCTGAAACGACCTCGAACAAGGCGTTCAGGGGATCGCAGCCGAACCAGAGAAAGGGGAACCAGGAACATAGCACCACCGTCGCAAATAACAGCATGAGCCACAATCCTCGCGTCAATTCATCGGTTTCGATGACGCGCCCGCCCAGGCGCAATTCCACCACTGCATGGTCCGGCATGGCGATGCGGCGAAACACCAGTTGGCTCAGCCGCAGCAACAGGAGCAGCCGCCAGAGTTTGAACCCGCCAGCGGTGGAGCCGACGCTGCCGCCCACCAACATGGACAGGATCAGGACGAGTTTGGCGGTCGCGTCGAGTTCGCTGACCGGCAGGCTGGCGAAACCGGTCGTGGTTTGCGCCGAGGTCGCCATGAGTACGGCATGACCGACGAAATCGGCTTGCCAAGTCCCTTGCGCATGGTACAGCAAGAGCGCGAGCAGCGCGCTGGACAATCCGCACAGGACCAGCAAGGCGTGGAGTTCCACGTTGGCGGCGAGCATCCGCCACCCGTGCCGCCAGGCGAGGAAATAAAGGGGCAGTGCGACCGCGCCAGCCAGCGAGAGGCCCATGGTGACCAGGCGCGGCGTCCAGCCGGAAAAAGCAGCGAGGCTGGCGTCATGGGTGGAGAATCCGCCGGTGGAAATAGCGGCAAGCGTATGGGTCAGGGCATCGAACAGGGGCAAGCCGGCCAGCCACAGCGCCGCGATGCCGCCGAGGGTCAGCACGACGTAGGTCCTGGATGCCCGCCGGGCGAACAAACGGGCGCTGGTATCCAGATTCTCGAGTCTGGCCTGGGGATCGAGCAACTGGCGAGTGGCGGGGTCGTAGCCCGCCAGCAGCGCCACCGACAGCACCACGATCCCCAGACCGCCGTACCATTGCTGCCAGGCGCGGGCGAACAGGAAGTAGCGAGGTTTGTCCTCGACGCTGGCCAGCGTGCTGAGGCCCGTAGTGGTAATCGCCGAAGTGCTCTCGAACACAGCATCCAGCCAGTCCAGACCCGGACTCATCAGCGGCAACGCCATCACGAACGCTCCCAGAATAAAGGCGAGCGCCGCGATCGCGAGCGCCTCATTGCCCTGGATTGGAACGGGGGCCGGGCGTCGCGCGAACGGCAGGCCGACGCCCAGGAGAACGGCCAGCACCAGGGCATAGTGCAGGGCCGCTGCCGTATCGCCATCCAGCATCGCCGCCGCTAGCGGCGGCAGGGCGAGCACTGCGAGCGCGATGGCCAGTTGCCCGAGATACTTGCCGATTACGGAAAATCGAATGGCGTACTCCAAGGTCCCGCGGAGCATGGCTTTGGTCTCGGGTTCAGCTTGATGCCGGTATCACTGGGGCACAGTCTGGGCGGTCGCGCTCCTCCAGCCATCGCGCGCCGACCCCGGCGGGCAGAATGGCGGCAAGTGTCAAGGGCATATCGCCGCGCATGGTGTGAGATGCAAGGTTGGAGTTTCGTGATTCGGGACGCACGGCGCGTTTCGGTTCTCAACCGTCCCTCGAAGCGTGCTTGACGCGATACATGGCCCGGTCGGCGGCATGCAGGATTTCTTCGGTGGTTTGTCCGGAGCCACAAACCGTAGTCATGCCGATGCTGATGCCGATGGGCCAGCGCCGTTGGCTGATTTTACCAGCCAGGGCCTTCTGGATGCGCTCCGCAATCAGGCGACCACCTGCTTGGTTGGTGTCGGGCAGCAGCACCACGAATTCATCGCCGCCGATCCGGGCGGGCACATCCATGCGTCTTGATTGGGTGCGCAACGTCTCGGCCACGATTTGCAGCGCCTCATCCCCGACGGTATGACCCAGCTTATCGTTGAGCGTTTTGAAGTGATCAATATCGAGATACAGCACCGAAAAAGGCGTGTTGTTGCGGCTGCTTCGGCTTTGTTCGGCTTCGAGCAGGCTCACGAAGTGCCGACGGTTGATGAGATTGGTCAGAAAGTCGTAGCGCGACTTCCGCATCTCGATTTCCAGCGCCAGCAGCAAATGAGTTACCACGGCCAGAATGCCGAAACGCATCAGCAGGTTCCAGGCGATTTGCAGACCGTTGGTGGGGAAACCTCCGCTCCATTGCGCCAGGGTCCAAACGCAGGCTACCAGCCCCGCCAAAGCAAAGCCCGCCGTCCGGCCCAGAACACGCGTGGCGAGCAATACCGGGAACAGGTAAAACAGCGAAAGGGCCAGCGTATAGCCGGTAACATAATCGGCAAAGCCAATCACGCCGACCAGACCCAGCGCGACGCTCGCTGCCCGCCATCGTGATCTGGGCGCCCAGTGCATCAGTCGTTCGAGGGAATAACGCATAGTGGTGTGTCGTCCCCAACCTGCCGGGCTTCGGAGCCAACCAGTGGGCCGGCTTGCTCTCAGCGATAGGCGGTCAGGGTATAAGAAAAAACGATGCCATCGTCGACCGAGGCCGGCGTGTCGGCGTCCCGACTGAAGCGGACAAAGACCGCGATGTTGTCCGCGCCTTCATAATCGGTATAGGACTGCCACAACCCCACCGTATAGGGCAGGCTGCTGGCGATGTCAGAGACCAGGAGCGAGACCCGATTGGCGTAGTCCACCGGCGCGTAGCGACGGTAGCGCGCGGGGTCGCGATTGGACTGGATCAACGCAAAATCAGCCACCTTGCCGAAATCGGTCAACAACGGCGGATCGCCCGGATCGACCGGGACAGCAAGCGGTTGCTCGCGCCGCCGGCCATCCGGATACCAGGCGATGAACCGATCGGCATCGTGCGCCTCATCCTCCGCATCGTCCGGTGTGGCGCGGCTGTCCTTCCAGAACATCGAACTCAGGCCCAGGGGCCCCAGACTCGGTTCGTCGGCCACTCGCAGCGGCTTGCGCAGAAAGATGTTCAGGGTGACCCGCAAAGTGCTGGCAGCGCCCGGTTGCAGCGTGGCCGCCAGCGCCGCCGCATAGGCTTCGCAATCCACCAGTCCCAGCAGACGGAAGGCTCGTTGGTTGATGGGTCGGAGATACAACTTGCGAAGTTTGACGAAATCTTCGTTGGGTTGCCCCACATCATGCACGCCCAATCGAAACGACGTACCGAATTCCAGCGGTGGGAAGCCGGCCAATCGGCCATAGCCATTACCGCCCAGATGGAGAATTTGCGGCCAGCTTATCGGATTGCCGCGCTGGAAACCGATGTCGACCGCGCTCAAGTAGCGAACGGCGGTGGAAAGAGGATCGGGCAGCGGTGGCTGGATTTCGGGATGCCCATAGTCGAAATCCTCCACGCTATAAGCCACGGGAGCGTAGCTCTCGCTTTCGGATTGATACATCCAGATTTCCAGCGGATCTTTCTCGAAGTTGCCGCGCGGCTTGGCTTTCAGCCACCAAACATGGTCGTCGTGGAGCAATTTTCCCGTCAGCTTGCCGTATTCGACGAAGTCGAGCCCCAGCGAATCGTTGCCTTCCGGAGGATCGATTTCCACAACCGGCGCGGGGGATGCCGGGTCCCAGGGTAACCGAGAACGATCGAAGGCTTCCTGGGCCAGGGTGGAGAAGGTGGTGGCGGTCGCCGTATGGGCGACCAAGGCCAACGCGTACATCCAGCCGCCGGTAAATCGGCGCAAGCACCCGACTGCGGGGGGAGAGGTGTAGCAATTTGATAGTTAGCAGTTGTAATGTTCACGATATTTTTCCGTTGGTTGCGTTTAAACCCTGATTTCGGTAGCCAAAAAAGCCATTTATAGTCACCTTTTTGGTAAAAACCCCCGCCTTCAGGTGGGAGAGACTTCAGTCCTTAGCGGTTGCTATGACTCCGTCATATCATTAAAAACGCAAGCCGGTTTGAACAGCAGGCCGCTATGACCGAATACGGCAAAGGCAGCCACACCCTAGTTTTTCCAAAACTGATCAGGCCGATCTTCATGTTTAACCTCCGCGATTATCGTTGGCGAAGCAAGCACGCGCCCGACGAGATGTGTACCACAATCGGATGTACCAAGCTGTCTCAGCCAAAGCTCGAATTTCCAGCGGTGTCCGCCGGCGGCATGAGGCTGATAAGGGTCCAGCCGGGGGATGGCTGCGGCGGTTCCCCCGTCGAGAACACCCGGAGTATCCCCTTTGGATCGAGCGCGAACAGCGGAATGGCTTGGTCGTCCCATTTCTCGCGGAAGGCGGCGAAGTCGAAGTTGGCGGTCAGCGACGTGGCGCGGATGGCGTAACCCCGATCCAGCCCTTCCCGCAAACGGGCTAGGGTAATCCGCTCGCCGAACAAGCGGGGAATGCGGTGAGACGGAATCATCCGGGCGCGATCCGTACCGTCACGCTCTTCGTCCAGCCGCAGGGTGTAGACTCGGTCGGCGCCGAATAGCTGCCGGTAATAAAGGCTGACCAAGGTATTGCGCTCCGGCCAAGGCGACATCGCCAGCAGCGTGCCGATGCCGGTAAGATCGAGATAGGTGTCGGCGTGTTCGGACAGGACGTTGCCGTGATAAACGGGAATGCCGGCCATGCGGGCGGCGCGGATGTTTTCCCAGGCCGTATCGGTCAGGATAACCGGGATATCCCGTTCGTGCAGCGTCTTGGCGACCGCCCGCGCCACCGGATTACCCCCCACGATCAGAACGCCCCGCGGCGGCGGCGCGGCCACGCCCAGCCGGCGCACCACGGCTTTGGCGGTGAGGCTTTGCAGGGTGACGGTGACCACGATGACCAAAAAGGTTAACGCCGCCAGCGTCCGGGCTTGGGCATAGCCCAGCCGTTCCAGTTGCAGTGCGAACAGGGCGGACACCGCCGCCGCCACGATGCCGCGCGGGGCGATCCAGGCCAGCACCGTTTTCTGTCGCCAGTCCAGGCTCGATCCGGCCGTGGCCAGCCAGACGGTGGTGGGGCGGGCGACGAACAGAATGGCCAACAGCACGCCGACCGCTCCCCAGCCCATGCCAGCGAATGCTCCCAGGTCGATCCGGGCCGCCAGCACGATGAAAAGCACCGAGATTAGCAGCAGGGTCAGCGTTTCCTTGAAATCGAGAATATCCTCGATGACGAGATCGCGAGTGTTGGCCAATCGCAGGCCCATGACCGTCACCGCCAGGAGGCCAGATTCGGCGGCGAGGGCGTTGGACAGGGTGAACGCGCCCAATACTAACGCCAGGCTGGTCACCCGGTGCAGGTAGTCCGGCAACAATTGTCGGCGCATCAGGGTAGCGAGCAGCCCGGCTCCGGCCAAACCGAGCAGAGTTCCGGCGACGACGGTGACGCCGAACATCGCCACCGTGTGCTGGTGTTGTTCGGAAACGGTGAATTCGAACACCAAAACCGCCAGCAAAGCTCCGATCGGATCGATCAGGATGCCTTCCCAGCGCAGGATGTTAGCCACTTCGCGCTCGGGGCGAACGCTGCGCAGCAGAGGGGCCACCACGGTGGGACCGGTGACCGTGACCAGCGCGCCGAACAGCAACGCCAGCGACCAGGGCAAGTCCGAACAAAACCGAGCCGCAAGGGCGATAATCAGCCAATTGGTCAGCGCGCCGAACGAGACCAGGTTGAGGACTACCCGGACCTGGCTGCGGATTTCCGCGAAACGCAGGGTTAATGCACCCTCGAACAGGATGACGGCGACCCCGAGCGAAACCATCGGGAACAACAGATGACCGAACAGCGCATCGGGGTCGAGCCAACCGGTAACGGGACCGGCGATCAGGCCGACGGCCAGCAGCGGCAGGATGGCCGGCAGGCGCAGCCACCAAGCTAACCATTGTGCGCCGATGCCGGCGAGCAGGATAGCGGCAAGCGTCAGAGGAACGTGGTCGTGCATGAAGTGTCCAGCAAATTGGAACCCATAATACTGTTGGCGTCGGAGTCGCTATCCCGAAACGAGATTTAACCCACCAGCCGGACCAATACGCTCTCGTAGATCCGGCTGAGCCGCTCCAGATCGTCGACGGGGACGCGCTCGTCGATCTTGTGGATGGTGGCGTTGAGGGGACCGAGTTCGATGACTTGCGCGCCGGTGGGTGCGATGAAGCGGCCATCGGAGGTGCCGCCGCTGGTGGACAATTCCGGTTCCAGCCCGGTTTCGGCACGAATCATGGCGATGGCGGCGGCCACCAGGTCGCCGGGCGGGGTGAAGAACGGCAGACCGGATAGATTCCACTCCAGGTCGTATTGGAAGACTTGGCCGGTTTTGATTTCCTCGTTGAGCAGGCCAGTTTCGACGATGATCCGGGTGCGTTCCCGAAGCTGTTCGACCGTCACCGCCGACGAGAAGCGGAAGTTGAACAACATCTCCAAATCGCCGGGGATGATGTTGACCGCGCCGGTGCCGGAGCGTAGGTTGGAAACCTGAAACGAGGTTGGCGGGAAAAACTCGTGGCCTTGATCCCAGACTTCGTCGGCGAGAGCGGTCAGGATCGCGCCGACCGCGTGGATGGGGTTCTGGGCCAGATGTGGATAAGCGACGTGTCCTTGCGTCCCGCGCAAGATGATCTGGCCGTTTAGCGAACCGCGCCGACCGTTCTTGATCGTGTCGCCCAGTCGAGCGGTGCAGGACGGTTCGCCTACCAGGCACCAGCGGATTTTCTCGCCGCGTGCCTCCAGCCGTTCCACCACCTTGACCGTGCCATCGACCGCCGCGCCTTCCTCGTCGCTGGTGATCAGGAAAGCGAGGGAGCCGCGCGGTTGCGGGCAGGCGGCCAGGAAACGTTCGCAAGCGGTGACCATCGCCGCCAGGCTGCCTTTCATGTCCGCCGCGCCGCGCCCGTAGAGATAACCGTCACGAATTTCCGGGGCGAACGGCGGCGATTGCCATTGCTCCAATGGGCCGGGCGGCACCACGTCGGTATGGCCGGCGAAGGCGAACAACGGTTCGTCCTCGCCCAGCCGCGCCCAGAAGTTATCCACGTCGCCAAACCGCAACCGTTCCACCCGAAAGCCGAGCGCTTCCAGCCGGGCGATCAGGACTGCCTGACAGCCGGCGTCCTTGGGCGTGACCGAGGGGCGGCGGATCAGGTCGAAGGCAAGTTCGAGGGTAGCGTCCTCCATAAACACAAAATCTCAACGATGGCGAGGATCGATGATGGGGTTGAAGGTTGAAGGCTACGGGCGTAACCAGTCGGGCGCGCTCCTAACTTGTTGAAAAATAACAAGGCTAGCATTTTGCTTCTCGAAGTTTAGCGTTTTTGGCCTTCGTAACCTGTTGATTCTCAAGCCTGAGCGCTCGACTGGTTACGCCCGAAGGCTACTCTGGCGAGAAGTCGGAGGCATTATAGGCGATCCAGCGTTTATGGCCAGTCTGAAGCAGAGTGGTCAAGGCGGTAAAACGATCCTTTTGAGAGAGTTCCGGGTGGTGTCTGGCATACTGTTTGACAGCGGAGAGCGCCAGTTCTTCACCGAGGATGGCTTCAAGTGTTGCGCCGCTGAGCTGAAAGGCTGTGCTGGTTGGCAGGGCTGTTCGCGCCAGCTCCATTAAATATTCCACAGCGGGCATTCCAATCTTTGACAAAGCCACCGCTGCTGGAAAGGAATACCAGTGGGGATTATCCTCATCGGAGGAAAGAGAAAAGGATGAATCTCTGGCTGCAATCAATCGCGCGAGTAGTGGCGCGGCTTCGACGGCTCTAAGCTCGCCGAGCAGAACCACTGCAAACCATTCCTTGCTTTTGTTTGGTATTTTCCGATCTTTCTCTAGCGTTTCCTTCTGCTCGCTGATGATGCTTATGAGTTCCAGAACATCGGATTGGCGTTGGTCCTGATAGTTATTGACAACAGTCTCCAACTCTGGACTGGACGCGCTGCGTAATACTGAAAGCATTGAACTTCTTGTTTGCTTAGCCATGGCCTTAGGTGCTCCTATCTGTAGGTTTAATACAATGGTGGTTGCAAGTAGTATCGCCAAAGCGTAGACGCTATTTGCTGTTGCGATAGACCTGATCGGTTGAATCGCTAGATTCAAGGCGTCTAATTTAAAAGCCATTGTTGTCAGTCGCTTTATTGCTACCATTATTTTTCCACTTGCCGCTCTCTTTTTTGAGCTTGTAATGCACACGCCAAGGGAAGTAATTGGAGATCAGATACCATTTTCCGTTGATTTCCAATCGGGTAAACTCTACAAAGTGCAAACGCCATTCCACGGTATTGCCATTGGCCCCGGCGGTGTGAGAGATAAACCGGGTGGGTGTATCAATCCCCCAGAGTGCTTTAAAGTGAGGAGAGGTATAAGGATCGTTATCCTCATCGCCGACACCGGCATCATCGTTGCCGGCAACGAGCCAATCCGTGAAGGAAACAGCTCCGGCGCCGCTTGGGCGGCCATCGCCATCAGCCATACTGGGAAAGTCGTGGAAATTACCGTGGAAAGAGGCATCGCCCGGCAGGACAACTCCCGCTGGATTTAAGGTTTTCTTGCGAATTTTTCGAGAGCTGTCCCATTTTTTGTTGACGCCGCCGGTGAGTGGATCCCCCTTATGGTTCAATCCCGACAATGGTGGTACAGGACTTGTATTAGAACCGGATAGATCAGGGCGATCCGATGCAGTAATGATCGTACTGGGCTTGATAGTGTGGATAAACTCATAGCCCATGCTTACCAGGAAAAAAGTCCCTTTATCACCCGTAGTGTCGGCTGCATTGCTAGCCGTGATTTCTGACCACACGATCCAGATATTAAGTTCGTCCTCGATTCTGCCGGTGGACTTATTTTTAATTTTGACGTGAAAATGTCCTGGGGTAAGACGAGATACCCTGGCTTTATTGGGCGCTCCAGAAACAGGCGTGGCACCCTCCCATTCAAAGTTTCCAGCAAAATCCGTAGCGTCGCTCGCTTTAAGCTCGATAAATGGCAACATCGATTGTTGATTAAAAGGCCAGAATGAGAAAAGACTCATTAAATAATCGACTTTGGGTGAAACAAAATGCTTTTTGCCAATTGCCCCAAGATTACTTGGAACGATATCTCCGGTTTGCCCAACTTGATGACTATCGAGTTGGATTTTTATCGGAGTTGACGGAGTTGACGGAGTTGACGGAGTGGGGCCAGTCGAACTGCTCGGAATCATCACCACATCGCCGGGATAGATTAGATTGGGATTAGGTCGTTTCCTGCGGAAATCCGCATTATCTGGATGATTGTAAATATCTTGCCAACTCATCCCGTGTTTACGAGCGATCGCTGACAGGGTATCGCCTGGTTTTACCGTGTAGGGAGTTGGCATGATGAAAATCTCCGCCTGTGGTGTTGAACTGCCCATTGACTGCTGTTTCTAGTAAAGCACCTCTCATGCCAATCTCCTGTTATCAGTTCTCGTGGGAGATTAAGATACAAGAAATGCAACGAATTCTATCCTTGTGTAAATTTTCCTGTGATAGAGGGCCGTTTATAACTACATCCGGTATGATCTGACTCTATTTAACACAACAAGCTGTGATCACCAACTAGGCGTCATAATAAATCTACAGAAGGGATTCTCTCGAAATGGTTTGTTAGAGTCATTTTGACTCCTTGACAGGTTCATTTTGATCCATCCCGACTGTTCGCTTTGACCTGTTCTCCCTCGATTTCATCCCGTCGGGAGGGAGAACAAACGGTCACCCATAGGCATACAGACGCCAGACCTCCAGACCTCGGTTCTGGTCATCAATCCCGCAGCAGTTCGTTCAGACTAACCCGGCTACGAGTCTTCTCATCCACCTGCTTGATGATGATCGCGCAGTACAGACTATGGCTGCCGTCGGGAGCGGGCAGGGCGCCGGGTACCACCACCGACCCCGCCGGCACCCGGCCGTAGCTAACCTCGCCGGTCAGCCGGTTGTAGATCTTGGTGCTCTGGCCGATGTAGACGCCCATCGAGAGCACCGAGCCGCGCTCGACGACCACACCCTCGACGACTTCGGAACGCGCGCCGATGAAGCAGTCGTCCTCAATGATGGTCGGGCTGGCCTGTAGCGGTTCCAGCACCCCGCCGATGCCGACGCCGCCGGACAGATGCACGTTCTTGCCGATCTGGGCGCAGGAGCCGACCGTGGCCCAGGTGTCCACCATCGTGCCGGAGTCGATATAAGCGCCGATATTGACGAAGGACGGCATCAGCACCACGCCGGGGGCGATGTGGCAACCACGCCGGGCCGCCGCCGGCGGCACCACCCGTACCCCGGCGGCCAGAAAGTCGTTCTCGCCGTATTCGGCGTACTTGGGCGGAATCTTGTCGAAATAATTGGTATAACCGTCGCGGATGATCGTACTGTCGTTCAAGCGGAAGCTGAGCAGCACCGCCTTCTTCAACCAGGGATTGACCACCCAGGCGCCATTACGCGGATCGGCGACCCGAATCTGGCCCAGCTCCAGCAGGCCCAGGGTTTCCTCGACCGCCTCGCGCAGTTCGGCTGGAGCGGTGGCGGAGTCGATTTCGACGCGACGCTCGAATGCGTCCTCAATGACTTTCTGGAGATTGCCCACTGGTGTGTTCCTTGACTTGATGAGTTGGCTGGCCGATATTGAAGATGCGCTGGAATACCGGTCTGGCGAAAAAGCGAATATGTTATAATCAGCGTATGTCGTTTGGCAACCAGAAAAGATTGGCGTATTGATTGCGTCGATTTGCATTCAGCGCTATGTGATCGCCCCAATATTTTTAAATAGTTTAATACGGTATAAATGTGACCGTACCATAATTGGCGAAGAGAAACTTTAAATGTTGTTGCTTCAGCATTCTCTTTTTGGCAAGTTTACCCGGTTCTTGGTTTCTGGAAAGCAGGTTTGAAGCTTTCCAGCATGAAATCCATTTGGTGAAGCGTGGGTAACTGTTCAAGGTTCGGATGCCACCGAACAAGCGTTTTCGTGAGGGCAAGTGTATGACCGGACCCGATGGACAACGGAGTTGGACAATCCATATCAGCAAGGATAACCTCAAATTTTCGGCGGCGCACATGACCGTGTTCCCCGGCGGCGGCAAAGAAGGCTTGCACGGCCACAACTATCAGGTCCAACTCGATATGGATCTGGCCGAAACCCCCGTACTGGCGCGGATGCTCAGCTACGAAGTCTTCAAGCAGGCGCTGCGAACCGTCTGCGTCGAATGGGACGAGAAGGTGCTGATCGCGGGGGATAACCCGTGGCTGGAATGGCTGCCCGGCGCGGATGGCGAATGCACATTTCGGCTATGCGGCAAACGCTACGTGCTACCCACCGACGAGGTGATAGTGCTGGCGGCCGACAATATCACCGCCGAGCATCTGGCCCGGCTACTGTTCGAGCGGTTCTGGGCGGAACTGACCCGCGACCCCGCCATCCCCTGGCGGGAGCGGATC
This sequence comes from Candidatus Contendibacter sp., assembly GCA_049290615.1. Classification (GTDB taxonomy): domain Bacteria; phylum Pseudomonadota; class Gammaproteobacteria; order Competibacterales; family Competibacteraceae; genus Contendibacter. The sequence continues at coordinate 41,668 of JBATNZ010000043.1, read as the reverse complement.
AGGAGCGCGAAGCTGCGGATCGACGAATCGCGCGGCCAGGGGGCAAGCTACGGCATTCGCTTTGATTGAACGGGTGATCGTGAAAGGCAAGCCGTTGGACCTGGTGGCGCGCGTGGCGGAGCGGCATCACTGGCCTAACATGCCTTCCGCCGCCGCCACGTTCGCCCGTAAATGAACCGGACTTAGCGTTCCCACCACCACGCTGCTCACCCCCGGTTCGGCGTAGATCAATTCCAGCGAGGCCCGCACCGGATCAACTTCCGATATCTGATCCAGATGGCCGCTGAGCAGGCCCTTCTTGATCAATACGCCCTTGCCGGCGGTCCGAGCGGCGCGGATTACCGGCAGTTCCTCGCGCTGGGACAAGTTGTAAGTGACCATGATCAGATCACAGCACTCCACCGCCCGCAAGCCGCCGGCCACGGTTTTGCAGGACATCCCGACCGACCGTACCAGCCCCGCCTGCTTCAGGTCCAGCAAGGTCGGCAACACCGCTTCTTGCTCCAGAATCGCCGGATCGTCGCCGCTGGAATGGATCAACACCGCGTCCAGTGTCGCTACCCCCAGCCGCCGCAGGCTGCGCTCGACGCTGGCGCGGGTGGCGGCGGCGGAAAAGTCGAAATAGGACGCGCCATCGTAAAATTCCTCGCCGACCTTGGTGACAATCACCCAATCCCGCCGGCATTGCCGCAGCAACCGGCCCAGCCGTTCCTCGCTTTCTCCATAGGCCGGCGCGGTATCCAGCAGGTTGATGCCCAGATCCCAGGCCAGTTCCAGCAACGCCAGCGCCTCCCGGTCAGACGGCAGCTCGAACGATTGGGGATACTTGACGCCCTGGTTTCGACCGAATTTCACCGTGCCCAGCCCCAGCGGGCTGACCCGCAAACTGGTTGCGCCCAGCGGTCTTAGCTCCATTCCAAATCCTCCCGGTCCCAGGGTGGAACCGCGATTGCCGGCCGCGGCCAGTCCGCCAGCGCCCGCAAATCCACCGGCCGGGGCTGCGCGCCCAGCGTTTGCAACATCTCCTCGATGCGCGCGGCCAGCAACGGCGCCAGCGCCAGCTTGGTCGGCCAGGCGGCCAGCACCCGCCCATTGCGAAAGATGTTGGGCTCGGCCGGCCGGGTTCCCCGCGACTGGCGGGCTTCAGCCCGTTGGACGGTGAAGGCGGCGAACTCCGCCCGCGACCAGTCCGCCCACGGCAACAGCGTTTCCAGTTCCCGCCGCGCCGCGCGAATCTGCTCGGGGCGGTCGCGTTTGACGCCCTCCTCGGCCAAGCCGCCGCCGAGATACCAGATCAGCCGTCCACTGGCGTCGTGGTGGCTGGTCACGGTCAGTCGCGGCACGTCGCTGGCGCCCAAGCAATGCGCATAGAGCAGGCCAAGCATGGCGATGCCACGCACCATGACCATGTGCAGGGGGCGCAGTTGCAGCGTCGCCCACGGCAGCGCGGCATTGCCGGCGCCGGCGGTAAATACGGTATAGGCCGGCCGGATCGCCCACGTTGGCCGGCCGGCATGGCGTAGAGCGAGCGTGCCATCCAACCTCGGCGTCACCGACTCCTGATTGAGTACGATGGCCTCGCGGTGATACTCGGCGAGCGCCGCCAGCACCGGGGCGACATCCACGATGGGTTCGTCCAGCCGGTACACCGTGCCCCCGAAGCGGGGATGGCGCAGCGCCGGCGGATAATCGCCGACGTCCGCCCCGGCGACCTTCTCCATCCGGTCACGCATCAGCTTGCTAGCGAAGAAGGCCGCCAGCCGCGAGGTCGGGGCGCGGGTCGTCCACAGGTATTGATGATCGGCCAGTACCCGCGCGGCGCGGAGATCGGTGTCGCCGGCGCCATCCAGGCAGCGCCGCCACAGCTCCGGCATCCCGGCGATGGCCGTGGCGGACTCGCTGAGCTGGCCATGCAGGCTGTATTTGGCGCCGCCGTGAATGATGCCCTGGGCACAGACGGTTTGACCGGCGCCGAGCCGCCCGTTTTCAATCAGCAGCGCGCCGTAGCCGCGCTGGCGCAGCCGGGCCAGCAGCCACAGGCCGGCGATGCCGCCGCCAACGATGGCAACTTCCACGTTCAAGACCGGATCGAGCGATTTCATGGCCGGCGCAGGATTCGGGCGATGGTGCTGGTGGTCGAGCAGCCTTCGATATAGTCCATCACCACCACTTGGCCGCCCGCCTCCCAGACGCAGCGATTGCCGGGGATATTGGCTGGATCGTTGTCGCCGCCCTTGACCAGATAATCGGGCTTGACCGCGCGGATCAGTCGCTCCGGGGTGTCCTCGGCGAAGGGAACCACCCAGTCCACCGCCGCCAGTCCGGCCAGCACCCGCATCCGCTGCGCCAGCGGGTTGACCGGCCGGTCGGCGCCTTTGAGCCGGCGCACCGCGGCGTCGGCGTTGACCGCCACGATCAAGCGGTTGCCGAGCCGCTTGGCCTGCTCCAGATAGGTCACGTGCCCGGCGTGCAGGATGTCGAAACAGCCGTTGGTCATGACGATGGTTTCGCCGTGCGCCTTGGCGTCGGCCACCGTCCGCAACAGTTGCGCCTCGTCCAGCGCCCCGCGCGGCGGTTCCTCGTGTTCGTACAGCGCTCGACGCAGTTCGGACACGGTGACGCTGGCGGTGCCCAGCTTGCCGACCACGATGCCGGCCGCCAGATTGGCCAGCATCGTCGCCGCGGGTAAATCCAGCCCAGCGGCCAGCCCGGCGGCCAGCGTGGCGATCACGGTATCGCCGGCGCCGGTCACGTCATAGACCTCGCGGGCGCGGGCCGCCAGATGCAGCGGCTCGGCCCCGGCGCGCAGCAGGGTCATGCCCTGTTCGCCGCGGGTGATCAGCAGGGCCGCCAGCGCCAGATGCTCGCGCAGCCCCTGACCTTTGTCCGTCAGTTCCCGTTCGTCGCGGCAGGAGCCCGTCACGGTTTCGAACTCGGCCAGGTTGGGCGTCAGCAGGGTCGCGCCCCGGTAGCAACCAAAATCGCAGCCCTTGGGGTCTACCAGCACCGGCTTTCCAGCCGCGCGGGCCATACCGATCAACTCCTCGATGTCGCGCAGCGCGCCCTTCCGATAGTCGGAGAGCACCACCACATCGCTGTCCGGCAGGTGGGCGGCGAAGCGTTCCCGCAGGGTGGCCGGGTCGAAGCCGGGGAAGCCGTCCTCGAAATCCAGTCGCAGCAATTGCTGGTTGCGGCTCAACACCCGCAGCTTGGTGATGGTGGCCTGACCGGGCTGGCGGATCAGGTCGCTGGCGACACCCAGCCGATGCAGCTTGGTTTCCAACAGCGTGGCGGCCTCGTCGGCGCCGGCGACGCCGAGCACCTGGACCTGGCCGCCGAGGGTGGCGATGTTGACCGCCACGTTGGCCGCGCCCCCGGGCCGTTCCTCAACCTCCTCGACCTTGACCACCGGCACCGGAGCCTCCGGCGAGATGCGCGAACTGGGACCGAACCAGTAACGGTCCAGCATCACATCGCCGGCGATCAGCACCCGGGCCGGCTCGAAAGGGGGAATTTGCGGTTTCATGGCTTGTTGTTAGGGCTGTTTCACGTTAGCGCCATGATAGCATGGGGCAGGGAAACCCAAGGCCCGAGGCTAGAAGCGGGAAGAGACGCCTGCTCCTCACTCTTCACTTCTCACTATTTTCACGATGAACGGCAAGGATCTCTATCTGCGGTTGCTGGGCTACGCCCGGCCCTACCGCCGGATGTTTGCGCTCTCGCTACTCGGCACCACGGCCGCCGCCGTTACCGAGCCGCTGATCCCAGCCCTGATCAAGCCGCTGCTGGACGGCAGCTTCGTCGCCAAGGATCCGCATTCCATCCGGCTGATGCCGCTGCTGCTGGTGACGGTGTTCATCATCCGCGGCATCGCTGGCTTCGTCGGTTCCGTGGCAATGGAATGGATCGCCCACCGGGTGGTCATGGATCTGCGCAACGCCCTGTTCGCTCGGCTGCTCACCCTGCCGACCCGCTATTTCGACGACCATTCCACCGGCAGTCTGCTGTCCCGCCTGACCTACGATGTCAGCCAGGTGATGACCGCCACCACCCAGGCGCTGGTGACGCTGGTCAAGGATGGCTTGGCGGTGATCGGCCTGCTGGGCTGGATGCTGTATCTCAACTGGAAACTGTCGCTGCTGGCGTTTCTGATCGCGCCCGGCATCGCCCTGATGATGCGGCTGATCAGCCGGCGGTTGCGGCGCTTGAGCCGGGAGTTGCAGGAGTTGATGGGCGATCTGACTCATGTGATCGACGAAGTCCTGCAAGGCCACAAGGTCATCAAGATTTTTGGTGGCCAGGATTACGAGCGGAAACGGTTCCACCGGGTCAATAACCGGGTCCGCCAATTCAACCTGAAGCTGGCCATCATGTCCGAGGGCAGCGGGCCGCTGGTGCAGTTGCTGGCGATCATCGCCCTGGGCGCGATGATCTACTTCGCCGCCCTGCAATCGGCCGCCGACCAGATCACCGTCGGCGGTTTCGTTTCGCTGTTCGGGGCGATGGCGATGCTGCTGGCGCCGATCAAGCGGCTGACCAAGGTTAACGAGCAACTGCAACGCGGGCTGGCGGCGGCGGAGACCATCTTCGCGCTGCTGGACGAGCCGCCGGAACCGGATCGGGGTACGCAAGCCATCGGCCGGGTCCGGGGCGAAGTCCATTTTCACAACCTCAGCCACCGCTATCGGAACGACGGCGCCGAGGTGATCCAGAACCTCAGTCTGGAGGTGCAACCGGGGGAAACCATCGCCCTGGTGGGTCCCTCCGGCAGTGGTAAAACGACACTGATGGCGTTGTTGCCACGCTTTTACGAACCCGAATCCGGGGACATTTTGCTGGATGGCGTACCCATTCGGGAATTGCGGCTGGCCGAACTGCGCGCCAACATCGCCTACGTTAGCCAGGACATCGTGCTGTTCAATGACACCGTGGCCGCCAACATCGCCTACGGGGCCGGGTTCCGGGCCAGCAAGGCCGAGTTGCTCCAGGCCGCCGAAAGCGCCCATGCCTTGGAGTTCATTCGTGAGTTACCGCAAGGCATGGATACTCTAGTCGGCGAGAACGGCGCGCGGCTGTCGGGCGGCCAGCGCCAACGGCTGGCCATTGCCCGCGCCCTGCTTAAGAACGCGCCGATCCTGATCCTGGACGAGGCGACCTCGGCGCTGGACACCCAGTCGGAACGCAAGGTCCAGCAGGCCCTGGATACCTTGCGTCAAGGCCGCACCGCCTTCATCATCGCTCATCGGCTGTCCACCATCGAAAACGCCGATCGCATCGTGGTGCTCGACCGGGGCTGCCTGGTCGAGGTGGGTACGCATGGCGAACTGCTGGCCCGGAACGGGCTGTATGCCGGTTTATACCGGATGCAGGGGGATAGCGGTCAAACAACAAAGTTGCTTTTATAATAAAAGTAGTCTCAAATATACAACGTATCTAAAAGCAACCTTGGTTTACGAATGCGGATAATGCACGGCAACATGGATTCTTCCAAAAAACTGGCGCCGCTGTTGCGCCGGGCTTTCCGGCAGGGTGTCGAAGCAGCTACCCACGGCGAGAACCGCAATCCCTATGTCCCGGACAGCCACCTCCACCACGCCTGGGTGGCGGGCTGGGCGGCGCTCGCCCGCGGCTGGGATGGCGCCGATCTGCGCTGGCCCTGATCGGCGGCGGGGTTTCGCCCGTACTATTAGCGAGTCGTTCAATCCGTTGTCCAGCGACCAGGAGAGTAATCGAGATGACCGAACCGACCCATCACAACCCACTGGTTGAGGCCTATCACCGGATGATGGAGCGGATGAAGCTCCGTTTGGAAGAACTAGAGCAGGCCGAGCAGGCAGCGCTGCCCCAATTACGGGCCAGCATCGAGCACGCGGCGGAAAAGGCGGTGGAATTGGGGGAACTGACCCGCGAGGAAGCGCGGCTGATCGGCGGCTATCTGAAGCGTGATCTGGAGGATGCGGGCCAGTATCTGACCACCGCTGGCCGCGATCTGCGCGCCTGGTTGCGCTTCGACGTGGATCTGCTGGAAGACCGGATGCTGGACTTCTTCCGGCGCGGCGTGGACCAGTCGCGGCTGGAGTTTCTGAGGTTCGAGGAAACCGAAGCGGGCGCGGAACTGGTCGAGTATCGCGGCGGCGAAATTACCGGTCCGGGTACACTGCAATGCGAGGCGTGCGGCGAACCCACGATCTTCCATGCGCCCGCCGCCATCGCGCCTTGCCCAGCTTGTGGCGGTATGGTTTTCGTGCGCGTCGATGAAGAGCCGTAAGGGCGATTGTGTAGGTAAAAACCATGATTCGATTGTAAATCTTCCCGATTTACCGGTGGGCCGGATTGTCGTTAACTAAACGCCGCTTAGCTGGTTTCCACAGCAAAGCGTGTTTTAAGCTCAATATCCTGTACTTAACCGCCAGCCGGATTTGCTGGCGGTTTTTTTATACCCGTGTTTTCCACCGGCGTAACCAGTCGAGCGCGGGGTAACCGGCGGGCCGGGCTGAATTTGCCCTCGCCGGGCAAGTCGCGCAACTCGTTCCGCTCAAATGCCATCGCCGTCGCCGTTCCACTGAACCGGCGGGGCGATACTGGGATCGTCTTGCAGGAAAACCCGCCATTGCCGGGGCTTGACGAACACCATCTCGCCGATTTGCAGCGGATCGGCGGCGTAGCGCTCGCGGGTCATTTCCACTTCGGCGATCTCGCCACCCGACGCCTGGATCAACTCCAGCCGCACCAGCGAACCCAACTGGGACACTCGGCTGATCGTGGCCGCCAAGGTGGTATCGCCGTCCTCGGGTTCGCGCAGCAAATCGATGTCGTGAGGCCGGACATAGGTCATGGCCGGCGCATGTTCGGTATCGCCATACTCGGGAACCTGCACCCGCAGCCCGCCGACCCGGGCCCAACCGGCATGGACCCGGCTGTGGAACAGGTTGATATTGCCGAGGAACTGATAGACGAAGGGAGTGGCCGGCGCGTCGTAAACGTCATAGGGCGAACCGATCTGTTCGATGCGACCGTGGTTCATCACCACGATCTGGTCGGCCACTTCCAGCGCTTCCTCCTGGTCGTGAGTGACGAACACGCTGGTGATGTGCAACTCATCGTGCAAACGGCGCAGCCAGCGGCGCAGTTCCTTGCGCACCTTGGTGTCCAGGGCGCCGAACGGTTCGTCGAGCAGCAGCACCTGGGGTTCCACCGCCAGCGCCCGCGCCAGGGCGATACGCTGGCGCTGGCCACCGGACAACTGGCTGGGATAACGGTTGGCCAACCAAGCCATCTGCACCAGTTCCAGTAGAGCGTTCACCTTGTCACGGATGGACGCCTCGGACGGGCGGGAGGCCCGCGGGCGCACGCGCAGGCCGAAGGCGACGTTTTCGAACACGGTCATGTGCTGAAACAGCGCGTAATGCTGGAACACAAAGCCGACTCCACGCTCGCGGACATGGCGACGGGTCGCATCCTCGCCGTCGAACAGCACCCGGCCGCGGTCGGCGGTTTCCAGGCCAGCGATGATCCGCAGCAGCGTGGTCTTGCCGCAACCGGACGGACCGAGCAGGGCGACCAGTTGGCCGGGAGGGACGGACAGGTCGATGCCGTCGAGGGCGACGAACGTACCGAAGCGTTTGTATAGTCCTTGAATGTCGATGCTCATGAGGTCTCCGCCGCCGACGCGGTTCGCCGTTGCTGGAGGGCGCGGCGCTCGATCAGGGCCTTAAGCGCCAGCATGACCAGCGCCAGCAGGGTCAGCAGCGAGGCGCAGGCGAAGGCGGCGGCGAACTGGTATTCGTTATAGAGAATTTCCACATGCAGTGGCAAGGTGTTGGTCAGGCCGCGAATATGGCCCGATACCACCGAGACCGCGCCGAACTCGCCCATGGCGCGAGCCGTGCAGAGCACCACGCCATACAGCAGGCCCCACTTGATGTTGGGCAGAGTGATGCGCCAGAAAGTCAGCCAGCCGCCAGCGCCCAACACCATGGCGGCTTCCTCCTCGTCGGTGCCCTGGGCCTGCATCAGCGGAATCAACTCGCGGGCGATGAACGGCGTGGTCACGAACATGGTAGCCAATACGATGCCGGGCACGGCGAAGAGAATTCTGATGTCGTGCGCCGCCAGCCATGGTCCCAGCCAGCCCTGGGCTCCAAACATGAGTACGTAGATCAGCCCGGCGATCACCGGTGAGACCGCGAACGGCAAGTCGATCAGGGTGATCAACACACTCTTGCCGTAGAACTCGAACTTGGCGATGGCCCAAGCGGCGGCGACGCCGAACGCCAGGTTGAGCGGCACGGCAATCACGGCGCTGAGCAGGGTCAGGCGGATCGCGGACAGCGCATAGGGATCGGCGATGGCGGCCAGGTAGACGCCAACTCCCTTGCGCAGCGCTTCGTAGAACACCGCCACCAGCGGCATGAACAAAAACAGGGTCAGGAAGATCAGCGCCACGGTCACCAACATGACGCGGATGAACCGGGGTTCGGTGGTGGCGGCGGAAGCCGGGATGCGGTGGGCGGAGCCGCTCACGGCATCGTCTCCCAGCCGCCTCGCATCCTGCTCCAGCGCTGGAGCAGGTTGATCAACAACAGCAGGACGAAGGAGATCACCAGCATGACTACCGACACCGCCGCCGCGCCGCTGTAATCGTATTGTTCCAGCTTGCCGACGATCAGTAGCGGGGTGATCTCCGACACCATCGGCAGGTTGCCGGCGATGAAGATCACCGAGCCGTACTCGCCGATGGCGCGGGCGAAGGCCAGGGTGAAGCCGGTCAGCAGGGCCGGACGGATCGCGGGGAAGATGACGCGCTGGAAAATCCGCCAGCGATCCGCTCCCAGACTGGCGGCGGCTTCCTCAACCTCGGCTTCCAGATCCTCCAGCACCGGCTGCACGGTGCGCACCACGAACGGCAGACTGATGAAGACCAGGGCCACGATCACGCCCAGTGGGGTAAAGGCAACTTTGATGCCGAGCGGCTTGAGGTACTGGCCGATCCAGCCGTTGCTGGAATAGATCGTGGCCAGGGTGATGCCAGCCACGGCGGTGGGCAGGGCGAACGGCAAATCCACCAGCGCGTCCACCAGGCGCTGACCGGGAAACCGATAACGCACCAGCACCCAGGCGACGATCAGGCCGAAGATCGTGTTGAAGGCGGCAGCCAGGAAGGCGGCGCCGAAGGTCAGCCGATACGAGGCGACCACCCGGGGCGCGGTGACCACTTGCCAGAACTGGTCCCAGCTCAGGTCGAACGCACGCGAAAAGGCCATCGCCAGCGGGATCAGTACGATCAGGCTCAGATAACCGAGGGCGAAACCGAGCGTCAGGCCGAAACCCGGCAACACGCTGGGTTGGCGAAACCGCAGCGTCATCCGAAGCGACCCGCGCGACCCAGGATCGGAACCGGCGGCGCCGGAGCCGCTGTGAAGTTAGGCGGGATTGCGCGCAACATCGGAACTCCATGGACAGTGACGAAAAACAACGTCCGGCACCGGGTGGACCGGGCCGGACGGCCAATAACTATAGAGGGCACGCTAAATAATCAAAAAGAATATTTAACGATATTTATATAACAAATATTGTTATTGGTGAAGGACTCAGTCGGAACTGGCCAAAACCAATGCAAACACAGTCACGGCCCAGGGTTCCATCTCGAAATCATCACTGACCTCCAGTAGTAATTCGCCCGCCGCCTGTTGCGGTTGCGCGGTGTCGAGCAGGCAGCGCCAGTGGCTGGCGCCACGCACCGTGGGCATACGGAACGGGATAGCGGTCGGGCTGGTGTTAAGGATAATCAGCATCGCGTCGTCGGTTTCCGGATAGCCGTCGGCGGTGAAGTGCTCGCCGGCGTCACCCGCCAGCAGCAGGCCGAAACAGCGGGCCTTGGGCTCCTGCCAGTGGTAGTCGCTCATGGCGCCGCCACCGGGACTGATCCACTCGACATCGCGTAGCCCGGTGTTTTTCGAAATCTGCAAGCCGTGCATGAAACGGGACCGGCGCAGTATCGGATGTTCCCGGCGCAAGTTGATCAGGCGGCGGACAAAATCGAAAAACTCCCGTTCCTCGGGAGGGGGAGTGTCCCAGTCCAGCCAGTTGATATCGTTATCCTGGCAATAGGCATTGTTGTTGCCGCGCTGACTGCGGCCGAACTCGTCACCGGCCAGCAGCATCGGCGTACCTTGGGCCAGCAGTACGGTAGCCAGCAGGTTGCGGCGTTGGCGCAGGCGGATTTGCCGGATGGCTGGATCGTCCGTCGGCCCCTCGACCCCATAATTGTTGCTGAAGTTGGACGGGTGGCCATCGCGGTTGTTCTCGCCGTTGGCCTCGTTGTGGCGCTCGTTGTAGCTGACTAGATCGGCCAAGGTGAAACCGTCGTGGCTGGCGATGTAGTTGACCGTGGCCCACGGTCGCCGGCAGTCGTGTTCGAACAGGTCGCTGGAGGCAAGCAGATTGGGCGCCAGCCGGGACAACATGCCGTCGTCACCACGCCAAAACCGGCGCACGGTATCGCGAAAGCGGTCGTTCCATTCTGTCGTGCCGGCCGGAAAGCCGCCGAGCTGGTAGCCGCCAGGGCCGATGTCCCACGGCTCGGCGATGATTTTGACCCGCGACATCGCGGGATCCTGGCGGATGGCATCGAAAAAGCCGCCGGTACGGTCATAACCGTATTCCTCCCGGCCCAGCGTCACCGCCAGGTCGAAACGGAAACCGTCCACATGCATTTCGTTGACCCAGTAGCGCAGGCTGTCCATCACCATCTGCAATACCCGCGGATGCATCAGGTTCAGGGTATTACCGCAGCCGGTGTCGTTGATGTAGTAGCGGCGGTCGTTGGGGATAAGCCGGTAGTAGGAGGCATTGTCGATGCCCTTGAAACTCAGGGTCGGACCCATCTGGTCGCCCTCGGCGGTGTGGTTATAGACCACATCCAGCAGCACCTCGATGCCGGCATCGTGTAACCGCTTGATCATGGTCTTGAACTCGACCAGATCGCCGCCGCTCAGGTAGCGCGGTTCCGGGGCGAAGAAACACAGGGTGTTGTAACCCCAGTAATTGCGCAACCCGCGGTCGGTCAGAAACCGGTCGTCCACAAAGGCGTGAACTGGCATCAGTTCCACGGCGGTGATACCGAGCGACTGAAGATATTTGATGACTTCGGGGTGGGCGAGGCCGGCGAAGGTGCCACGCAGATGGTGGGGCACACCCTCGTGGCGGATGGTGTAGCCGCGGACATGGGTTTCGTAAATGAGGGTCCGCGACCAGGGGACTTCGGGATAGCGATCACCGTCCCAATTAAAGCGGGTATCCACCACCACGCATTTGAGCATATCGCGGGCGTTGTCGCGGGTATCGAAAGACAGATCGGCGTCGCGGTGGCCGACCTGATAGCCGCAGTGTTCGTCGCGCAGGTGCAGCGCACCGTAGAACTGCTTGGCGTAGGGGTCGAGCAGTAGCTTGTGGTGATTGAAGCGATGGCCGATCTGCGGTTCGTAGGGTCCGGATACGCGGTAGCCGTACAGAGCGCCCGGCCATAATCCAGGCACGTAACCATGCCAGACCTGGTCGGTATTCTCGGCCAGCGCCAGGCGCTCGATCTCGCGCTGGCCCGAGGAATCGAACAGACACAACTCGACTTTTTCGGCGTGGGCGGAAAACAGTGCGAAATTAACCCCTTTGCCATCCCAAGTGGCGCCGAGGGGATACGGATTGCCAGGCCATACGCGAGCGCGGGCGGACATGGGGAATCTCCTGATGAGGGTCGAAGCCATGGGGCTATTTTATGAAGGGATCGTTTTCGGGCAATTTTAGGCTATTTCACGGCGAACGGTTGAGATCAACATAAAGTACGGTTTTTTTATATCATCATCTTAATCCAGCTCGATAACGATGTACCCGAACCGACGGCAAAAAAGGCTCATCCTCAATCCGAACATCAGCCCGTCGCAAGCGAGGACTAACCGGAGGATCCGACGTTACTGCCACAAATTCGGGCAATCGTTCACCGCGCCCCAATGGCACTAGAATCGGCAAGGGCGTCTGCATCAACCTGCGCGACACTTCGCGTTCCAATCCAGCAAAGACGATATTGGCCCGCAAATGCGGGCAAACTCCGCGAACGCGCGCCAGTGGTTCATCACCACTAATTTCCGCCAGACGTTGCAGTTCCAATTGAACCTGTGGCGTCTCAACCCGCTGTTCCAACAAACGGCGGGCTTCAGCCACACTAGTACGCTGAATGACACGACCCTGCTTGGACCAGGTGAAGCCAATTTTGAGTGGACGTCGCTCCAACAGGGGAATATGACGGTAAGCCTGTTTCAGATTCAAACGGGCGGCACCCATGCGCCGCATCGCCACCGCCACGGTTTCCCAACGTTGATGCAGATCAGCCATCGCACCATTAGTTTCAAGCCGGCCAAGAGCTTTTAACGCCAGCACCGCGACCTTAAATTCATCCTTGGCGGCATTACAGGCCTGAGCGGTGGCTAAAGTGTCCAAACTGGCGCCGACAATACCGGGACAGGTCAGTGTCTCCCGACCATCCTGACTATCCTCATACCAAAGAGCCCGATAAAGCTGAATAGCCTTCAGGCGCATATCCAGATTTTCCGCCAGTTCCACCTCAGTGCGCGATACCCAGGCTGGCAACATACTATCCTGACGAACCATCACACAGAAGGCATCCAGTCGTGTAAGCAACGTCTCAAAATTGGCCAACAAGGTAATTCGGGCGGCAACTGGTGGGCTTTGCATTTATACTTCCTTCTTATACCATCATCAAATTTATCAGGAAAAGCCAAAAGACCACATCGCCCAACCCACTAGAAAATCGGTAACTCAACCTCCTCAAACAACGCGCCAACTTCCTCCAAAGTCTGAAGCCGCTCCATAATCTGTACCCGCTCCCGGGTCAAATGAGGAGCAAAAAACTCAATAAAATCATACATATAACATCGTAAAAACATACCACGCCGAAAACCAATCTTAGTCACATTAGCTACAAACAAATGACTAGCATCCAACTGTACCAAATCCTGATCCTGCCCAAAGTCATAAGCCATCCGTGCGACAATGCCAACCCCCATCCCCAAGCGAACATAAGTCTTAATTACATCCGCATCGGTTGCAGTAAAGGCCACCACTGGTTTAAGTTGAGCATTACGAAACACCTCATCCAACTGCGACCGGCCAGTAAAACCAAAAACATAGGTTACCAGCGGATACTGAGCAACATCATGCAAGGTCAAGCGTTCCAATTTAACCAGCGGATGCTCACGCGGCACCAAAACACAACGCTGCCAAATATAGCAGGGCATCATCACCAAATCCTCGAACAACTCTAAGGATTCAGTAGCAATAGCAAAATCAACTTCGCCAGACTGTACCAATTCAGCAATCTGCGCGGGAGAACCCTGATGAACCTGCAAAGTTACCGCTGGATAACGCTCCCGAAAAAGCTTAATCACCGGCGGTAAAGCATAACGAGCTTGCGTATGAGTTGTGGCAATCGACAAGCTACCACGCCGATCATCACGATATTCTTCAGCTAAAATTTGAATATTATTAACTTCACGCAAAATACTCTCCACCTTCACAATAATCTGTCGACCAATCTGAGTCATTTCAGTTAGATGTTTTCCATTGCGGCTGAACAATTCAACACCCAACTCTTCCTCTAACAACCGTAATTGCTTACTAATACCAGGCTGAGAGGTATACAGACTCTCCGCAGCAGAGGAAATATTCAAATTATTGCGAACGATAGCAATAAGATAACGCAACTGTTGCAACTTCACGGCAGACTCCAAGAGAACCAAACATACAGCCAACACAAACACCATTAAATTAAACCAGACGCGATATACAGAATCTACAGCCAATTCTCAATCATCTAAGGGTTTCTCATGACTCACTCCACAGGAAACCAGAACTAAACCTGTCAATGGCGGCAAATTCAACAACAGTGAATAGGAATACCCCAAATGAGGAAGCAAATCAGCGTATACCTCACCATTAACCATACCATCGCCACCGTAAATCCTGGCATCAGAATTTAGAACTTCCTGATACAATCCAGGAAATGGTACACCCAAGCGGTAACCTTGGCGCATCACCGCCGAAAAATTGAGTGCGACCAAAATAGAGTTATTCCCACCGTCACAACGTAGATAGACCACAACAGACTGAGCAGCATCGTGGCAATCCAGCCACTCAAAACCTTTCTGAGCAAATTCCAAACCATGCAAGCTCGCCATGGATCGATAGAGACCATTAAGATCCTGAATCAGCATCTGTATCCCTCGATGTTCTAACTTCTCCAGCAAGTCCCAATCAATAGTTCCAGCGTAATCCCATTCACGATCTTGAGCCAATTCATTACCCATAAACAAAAACTTCTTACCAGGGTAAGTCCACATATAAAGATAAAGCAAGCGCAAATTAGCAAAACGCTGGCAGCGATCCCCCGGCATCCTGGAGAGCAGCGAACCTTTACCATGAACGACTTCGTCATGGGACAGAGGGAGCATAAAATTCTCAGTAAAAGTATACAACAGACCAAAGGTCAACAGTTCATGATGATGACAGCGCAAAGCCGGATCGTAAGCCAAATACTCTAAAATATCGTGCATCCACCCCATATTCCACTTCATGCCAAATCCTAAGCCTCCCATCCAGGATGGTCGAGTCACCAATGGCCAAGCCGTTGATTCTTCAGCGATAATAAGTACTCCAGGATAGCGGCGATGAATGACATCGTTTAATTCTCGCAGAAAAGAAACCGCCTCCAGATTTTCATTACCACCGAAAAGATTAGGCACCCACTCGTCGGATTCACGAGCATAATCCAGATAGAGCATGGACGCGACGGCATCTACCCGCAGGCCATCCAAATGGCATTCCTCCAGCCAAAAACAGGCACTGGCCAGTAGGAAATTTTTTACCTGATTACGGCCATAATCAAATGCCAGCGTACCCCAGCCCCGCTGCTCCCGACGGTCAGGATCCTCATGTTCATAAAGATACGTACCATCGAACTGGGCCAGACCATGCACATCCTTGGGAAAATGGCCGGGTACCCAATCCAGAATGACGCCAATATCGGCCTGATGACAATAATCTACAAACCAGCGGAAATCATACGAATCGCCATGACGACTGGTCGGGGCAAAATATCCAGTCGTTTGATAACCCCAAGAAGCGTCCAGCGGATGCTCGGTAATCGGCATCAGTTCAATATGGGTAAAGCCCAGCGAGCTGACATAAGCAACCAAGCGCCGCGCCAGTTCCTTATAGTTCAAGTAGCCGCCACGCTCATTCCGCTGCCAAGAACCCAAGTGGACTTCGTAGACCGCCAGCGGAGCATGAGCCCAGTCCTGGCGCCGACGCCGCGTTACCCAAGCCTCATCACGCCACGGGTAGGGCATATTCTCTACTACCAGAGTAGCGTTAGCCGGACGCCGCTCGAATCCACAGCCATAAGGATCGCTTTTGCGCAGCCGTTCGCCAGTTTGCTGGGCCAGAATCTCAAACTGGTAGCGCACGCCCACGCTCACATCAGGGATAAACAATTCCCAGACACCGCTACGGTGGCGTAATGGATGACACAGACCATTCCAGTCATTAAAGTCGCCCACCACGCTGACCTGGGCAGCGTTCGGAGCCCAGACCGCGAACAGCACCCCGGTAATATTTTCCACCACCCACGGGTGCGCGCCCAACACCCGATAGATATGGAGATGACGGCCCTCGTTGAACAGATGCAGATCATACAAACTGATCTGCGGAGAAAAACTATAGGGATCATGAGCGACTTGCTCGCGGCCAGAAGCATCAGTCCAGGCCAGTCGATAATGTAGCGGCAGCGCGCTGACAGCACCGCGCCACTCGAACAAATCGGTATCCACCAGTCGCCATAGCGGCTGATTGAGGTCAGGTAATCGAACCTGCTGGGCACCGGGCAAGAATACCCTGATAATCAAACGATCGTCGTGGACGCGACGACCGAGCACCGCAAACGGGTCAGGGTGAAGGCCCGCGCCCAGCAGGGCGGCATCGGCCAAGATCCGGTCTCCGGCGGATACGTCCAAGCTTTGGAGATGGTCGTTATCGTCAGGGTACATCATCGAAATCGTGGGGTATCCCGTTCGCTCGGTCAGTCCTTCGATGATTCTGGCCCAGACACCGCAAATGGCGAAAACCATCTTTAAAACCGACTATGATTAAGGGTCTCAAGCATCCGTTCGCCACCAGCGGTCGACCTGTTCCCGATGCGGTGAGTCGCACCGTTCGGACCACCGAACTTGAAACTCGAAATAGCATAGCAGAGAGGGACATTAAACGCATGAGCGCCGCCATTACCTCACGTTTTGTCAGCCGCCTAACCCGAGAGACGCTCGCATTGATTCTGGCGGGTGGGCGCGGTAGCCGACTCAAGCAGCTTACCTTGTGGCGCGCTAAACCAGCTACGCACTTCGGTGGCAAATACCGGATTATTGATTTTCCGCTATCCAACTGTATCAATTCTGGGATTAGGCGGGTCTGCGTACTGACCCAGTATAAGGCGCATTCGCTGATCCAGCATATCCAGCGCGGCTGGGGTTTCCTGCGTGGTGAATTCGGCGAATTCGTGGAGTTGTTGCCGGCCCAACAGCGGATCGACGAAGCTTCGTGGTACAAGGGTACGGCCGATGCGGTCTATCAGAATCTGGACATTATCCGTAACCACGCTCCAGAATTCGTGCTGATTCTAGCCGGGGATCACATCTATAAAATGGATTATGGCCCGATGCTGGCACTCCATGTGGAAAGTAAAGCGGACATTACGGTCGGTGGCATTGAGGTGCCGCGCGAGCGTGCGCATGAATTCGGGGTGTTGACGGTGAACGACCGCGATGAAGTGATCCGCTTTGTGGAAAAGCCACAAACGCCGGAGACCCTGCCAGGACGAAATGGTGTAACGCTCGCCTCGATGGGGATTTACGTATTCAATACACAATTCCTGTACGAACGGTTAATCGAGGATGCCGAAGACCCGGATTCCAGCCACGATTTCGGCAAGGATTTGCTACCGCGCCTGCTGGGCCGGCACCGGGTAATGATCTACCCGTTTCGCGATGTGCAAACCAAGACGCAGAGCTATTGGCGAGACGTGGGCACCGTGGATGCATTCTGGGCATCGAACATGGAACTGGTCGGCGTAGACCCGGAGTTGAATCTGTACGATGACCACTGGCCGATCTGGACCTATCAGGAACAGTTACCACCTGCCAAGTTTGTATTTGATGACGATGGACGGCGAGGCATGGCGGTGGATTCGATGGTGGCGGATGGCTGCATCATCTCAGGTGGCTATGTAAATCATTCGCTACTGTTTCCACAGGTGCAGGTGCATTCCTTCGTGCATTTACGAGATGCCGTGGTGTTACCGCAGGTGGATATCGGGCGCTACTGCCATTTGAGCAAGGTCATCATCGACCGGGGCTGCATCATTCCACCCGGCACGGTGGTTGGCGAGAATGCCGAAGAGGACACGCGGCAGTTTTACCGCACCGCGAAAGGGGTGGTGCTAATCACGCGCGAGATGCTGGGTCAGGAGTTGCAACGGATCCGCTGAAGATTCGAAGGCGAAAGGCGAAAGGCGAAAGAAGACGCTTTAGCCTTTTTAATGTATTAAAATAATTTATCTTTTAAATTAGGGGGTTAATTGTGATAAGCACGGGTTCGCCATTCGACCGCCGGCGCGCGGGATTGCTGCTGCATCCGACCTCGCTGCCGGGCGGTCATGGCAACGGCGATCTGGGGCCGAATGCCTATCGGTTTGTGGAACTCATGGCGGCATGCGGATTTACGGTCTGGCAAACACTGCCATTGGGGCCGACTCATGATGACCTGTCGCCGTATTCGGCGCAGTCGGTTCATGCCGGCAATCCCAGGTTAATTGCACTGGAACCATTGATCGAGGCGGGCTGGTTGCGACCCGATGAGGGCCCCGACACAGGCGAAGCAGGCTGGGCTTACCGCCAGCGGCGATTGATCGAGGCGCGGCGCGGCTTTCAGGAGCAGGGCGGGGCGGAGCGCGGTGCCTATAAGGCATTTCTGAACCAGCATCAGCGTTGGTTGGACGACTACACCCTGTATCAGGCAATCCGGGCAGCGCAGGGGCATCTGGCCTGGTTCGACTGGCCGCGTGAGTTGCGCGACCGCCAGTCTGCGGCGTTGGATACAGCGCGGCGACAATACGCTGATGCTGTTGCCCAAGCCCAGTTCGAGCAGTTTCTGTTTTATCGGCAGTGGACGGCGCTTAAACGTTACGCCAATGAGCGGGGCATTCTAATGTTCGGCGACATTCCGCTGTTCGTCGGTTACGACAGCGCGGACGTGTGGGCGCAGTGCGAGGCATTTCTGCTTGATAGCGAGGGGCGACGGACGGTGGTGGCCGGGGTGCCGCCGGATTACTTCTCCGCCACTGGTCAGTTGTGGGGCAATCCGCATTACGCCTGGGAACGGATGAAGTCGGATGGGTTCCAGTGGTGGAAAGCGCGCCTGCGTACCCAGTTGACCCAATTCGATCTGTTGCGCATTGACCATTTCCGCGGCATGGAAGCATATTGGGAAATACTAGCCAGCGCTGAAACAGCCGTAATGGGGCAATGGCGGAAGGCTCCGGGTGATGAATTGTTCAGAGCGCTACGGGCGGAGTTCGGCAGTTTGCCTCTGGTCGCCGAGGATCTGGGCATCATCACGCCCGAAGTCGAGGCGCTGCGCGATACCCATGGCCTGCCAGGAATGAAGGTATTACATTTCGCCTTTGGCGGCGGGGCCGATAATCCGTATCTACCCCACAATCATGTTCTCAATTCGGTGGTTTATACCGGCACGCACGACAACAACACGACGCTGGGCTGGTTTGAGGAATTGGACGAGCAAACCCGCGCGCATCTATTTGACTATTTGGGTGGGGGGCCGGAGCGAATGCCGGAATTGCTGACGCGGACGGCTTTCGCCTCGATAGCGCGGCTGGCGATATTGCCGATGCAGGATGTGCTGGAACTCGGTGGCGAGGATCGGATGAACCAGCCAGGTATCGCTGATGGCAACTGGCGCTGGCGATTCCGCTGGGAGCAGGTTGGAGCGGGCGTGGTGGATCATTATCGGCATTTACTGGAGCTGTACGGGAGGGTGTAACGATGGCGACGGCGATGAGCGCCAATGCGATCTGGACCCTGTTGACCACCGTGCGTGAAAAGCAACCGCTGGTGCATAACATTACCAATTTCGTGGTGATGAACAACACCGCGAATGCGCTGCTGGCGCTGGGCGCGTCGCCGGCAATGGTACACTCCTGCGATGAGGTGGAGGATTTCGTTGCGCTCAGTCAGGCGCTGGTGGTCAACATCGGTACGCTCTATTCGGAGCAGATCGCGGCCTGCAAGCTGGCGGTGGCTAAAGCACGCAGTGTCGGCGCACCCTGGATTCTCGATCCGGTTGGGGCTGGAGCAACGCCATACCGGCGCGCGGCGGCGGGTGCTCTGGCGCGGCTGGGACCGAGCGTGATCCGGGGTAACGGTTCGGAAATCCTGACCCTGGCCCAGCAGGCGGGAGAGGGTAGGGGAGTGGACAGCCTGCATGGTTCAGAAACCGCACTGGAGGCGGCGCGGATACTGGCGCGGGAGACAGGGGCGGTCGTCGCGGTGACCGGCGCGGTGGATTACGTGACCGACGGAGCGCGGGTGACGGCGATTACGAACGGCCATCCATTGATGACGCGCGTTACGGGGCTGGGTTGTTCAGCGACAGCGGTGATCGGCGCGTTTCTGGCGGTGGAGCCGGATGCGTTCGCGGCAACGGTGGCGGCTCTGGCGGTGTTCGGCGTGGCGGGGGAAATCGCGGCGGAACGGTCGCCGGGACCGGGGAGTTTGCAGGTGGCGTTGCTGGATGCGCTATACGAAATAACGCAAAGTAACTTTGAGCAAAGGCTGAAGTTGGAAAAAGGTTAATCCGTTCGAGGATTCCCGCGAAAGCAGCACAGGCTCGCAATTCTTTTACCAGATTGCGAGCCTGTTTTTTGTTAAACGATCTGTATCATTCGAAAGGAGATTCTACACTGAATACCTAATGGGCGTCGGGTACCCGGAAGAATTGCGGAGGATTTATGACTCACGGTGAGCGCCGGTATGGCGTCGGTTTTCTGGTGATCGTGATGCTGGCGCTGTGGGGATGCGCGGCCAAGCGGAGTACGGAGTCGGCGCCGGGAGAATTGCCCGTCGGTTCCCGGATCAGCCTGCCTGAAAACACCAAGGCACTGGGCGATGTGGTCTGCGAATTCTACAAGGCCGGCGGCAAGCAGGACCTGGAACAGTTCGAGATCCGCTGTCCAGGCTGGGAGCGCCCGGCGGGGCTGGTATGGCGCGGCACCCTGTCACGCCCGGCGGCGGACTGGCAAAAGACGTTTCTGAACGACAGCGATCTGGCCCAATCCATTCAGACCGAGGCGCAATGCGGCAATCCGGAGCCGACGCGTATTCTCGATGATCAACCGGCCGCGCTGCGCCGTTGCGCTACGTATAACGGCGGTTTCCCCTATCTCCTGATCGTCGCCGGGAGCGACAGCCAGACCTTCGTTCTCTGGGGTCCGGCGCACCTGGCGCCGCTGTTCGAGGGCTTTATCCTCGGTTCGCGTCAGGGCGCGGAACAGGTCAAGCTGGCGGGCACCCAATCGCAACTGATCGCGCTTGCCGAGCAGACCATCGCAACCGAGGGCCGGTTCATCGGGTTGGAAGACATGGGCCGGTTCACCGCGCTGGACGAATTGAGCACCCTGTACAACTCCGCCCAAAACCATCAACGAGCGCTGGAACTGGCCCAGCGGGCGCTGGAAATTCACGATCGTCTCAGGGGGGCGGACGACGCTAGCGCCGGCTACCTGGTGGCGCGGATCGCCCGTGAACTGAGCCGCCTGCAACCTGGCGGCGCCGATGCCATGTTTCAGCGCGCCGAGCCGCTGGTTCGAGCCTCGTCGAATCCATCGGATTGGCCAGAATTTCTAGTCTACCGGGCTTGGCATGAGTTGAGCCGTGGCGACCAGGCACGGGCCGAACAGGACGCCCGCCAGTCCTGGGACTTAAGTCGAGCGGTGGCAGCGCAGTCCAGGCAGGGAGCCATGAACCCGCGCATCGCCCATTCGCTGATCGGCGTCGGAGATGTATATGTGGAACTGGGCAAGCTGGGTGAAGCCCAGTCCGCTTATCAGGAGGCGCTCAAGATTTTCGATGCCGCGCGCGGCGGCGATTATCACTGGGTAGCTAAAAGCCACGAACGTCTGGCCGAGGTCTATCGCCGCCGTCAGGCATTCGAGCAGGCCCACGCCCACGCCCAGGTCGCGATCGAACTGAATCGTACCCTGTTTGGCGAGGGGCGAGCGCTGGCCGAGTCGCTGATGCTACAAGCCGCTATCGAACGCGATGCTGGTCGATCCCAACGGGCGCTGGATCTCTGGCGAACGGCCCGGGACATGCTGCTGAATGACCACGCGACGCTGGCGCAATTACGAACCGAGGACTTTGAAGGTTACCTCGATCTGCTATTCGAACTCGCGGGCGCCGATGCGACCACCGGTGGAAGCGTATTGCTGGACGAGGCGTTTACGGTCTCGCAGTTAGGGCAAACGCCAACGGCGGGCCGCGCTGTTACCCAAGCGGCGGCGCGTCTGGCCGAATCCGATCCAGCGATACGGGAAGCCACGCGGGCGCTGCAGGATGCCCTGAAGGCCCGCCAGGACGTTCAATATGAACTGGGTCTGGAACAGGCCAAGCCAGCAGCGGCGCGGAACGCAACCCGCGAGGATGCACTCAAGGCCAGGCTGCGCGCGGCGGCGGCGGATTATCAGCGGCAGGAAGAACGCCTGCAGGTCCAGTTCCCGCGCTATGGCCGTCTGGTGACTCCAACCCCGCTGAATGCGGCGGCCGTCGCCAAACTGCTACGGCCGGGCGAGGCCCTGCTGCGGATCTTGCCGGGTGAAAAGACAGGCTGGGTGTTCCTGGTCAAGACCGATGGAACCCTGCGCGCCGCCGCTGTGAAGCTGCCGGCCCAGCAATTGACCGCCGAGATCGAACGCTTGCGCGCCGGAGTGGATGGCAGTTCCGGAGAACTTCCTGCTTTTGATCTGGCCCTGGCGCACGAGTTATACCAGCAACTGCTGGGTCCCGTGGAACCGGCTCTGGCCGGCATCAGCCATCTGATCGTGGCGCCGGCGGGGGCGCTGCTCAGTCTGCCGCCCGCACTGTTGGTCCGCCAGGCGGCCGCGGATTCCCGCGATTACCGGAAGGCGGCTTGGCTGGTGCGCGACATGGCGCTCAGCCTGTTGCCGTCGGTGGTGTCCCTGGAGCAGTTTCGCCAAGTGGCCGGATCGTCGCAGGCTCGCCTGCCGTTCATCGGCTTTGGCGATCCCGTGTTCTCGCGGCAACTCCGTACACCCCACGACGGCGGAACCGCATCGGTCGCGCCGGGTTGCCAGATCACCGCCGAAGCCCTCGGCAAGCTGCCGCAACTTCCGGACACGGCGACCGAGTTGCGCACGCTGGCTCGCACCCTGGGCGCCGGTCAGGACAAGGTGCTATTGGGCCGGGAGGCCACGGTACCCGCCGTACAGGCCAGCCTGCTACAAAACTATCGCATCATTGTCTTTGCCACTCATGCATTGCTGCCGGGGGAACTGGACTGCCTGGCGGACCCGGCGCTGGTGTTGACGCCACAGACCGGGGCCAAGACCGGCGACAACGGGCTGTTGAGCGTCAGCATTATCGCCAATCTGAAGCTGGACGCGGAATGGGTGTTGCTGTCGGCCTGCAATACCGCCGGGGCGGGAGGCGGCCTGCGCGGCGAGGGATTGTCCGGTCTGGCTACGGCATTCTTCTATGCGGGTACCCGGGCACTGCTGGCTTCGCACTGGAATGTGGTTTCGGAACCGACGGTCTTTCTGACCACCCGGACCTTTGAGTCGTACCAGAAAGCGCCGGGACTGGGACGGGCGGAGGCGCTGCGCCGGGCGCAACTGGCGATGCTGGATCAACCGAACCGATCACATCCAATCTTCTGGGCGGCTTTTACCCTGATTGGGGAAAGCAGTCCATCGCCGTAATGCTTCAACAAACAGGAACCGTCGTCATTCGCGTTAACCGATGAGCGCAACCTGCGCCAGGACAGCATGACCATGAAGACTCGGCCATTATTCCATCACTCTGAATTCTGGATTCAAACTATCGCTCTGGCATTTGCCGGTCTGCTCTTGGTGTTATGGCCGGATTGGAGACATGCGCCGATGGCGCAAACCGTGTCGCCGGCCAGCCACGACTTTGGAACCGTTACCGTCGGCAATACCAAAGGACCGGTAACATTTACAGTTGATAACCCTTTGTTAGCTGGCATTATTATTACCAGTGTTCAAGCGGCTTCGCCTTTCTCCGCAGTCAATACTTGTCCTGGCGTTCTGGCTCCCGGAGCGTCCTGCAGCATTCAAGTCAGTTTTGCGCCAACTGGCGCTGGGAATTATACCGGGACACTAAGCGTTCCCTGGATCACTGATTTGCCACCGCCGCCACCCGGTCAGGCTAATCCGAGCGGGACGCTGGTTGCGAACCTGACGGGTGTTGGGGTATCGCCTCCTCCTCTGATCGCGGTTGACGACGCCGCCACGACCGCGCTGGAAACGCCGGTGACGATCAACGTGCTGGCCAACGACAGCGGCGGGGTACCGCCGTTGAGCGTGGCAGGGGTGACGCCGCCGGCGCATGGCAGCGCCGCGCTCAGCGGCAACGCGATTGTTTACACCCCGACCGCCAGCTACACCGGCACCGACAGTTTTGGCTACACGGTGCGCGACAACGCCGGTCAAACCGCGACGGCCACGGTGACGGTGACGGTGACGCCGCGCAAGCTGATCGCGGTTGACGACGCCGCCACGACCCCGTTGGAAACGCCGGTGACGATCAACGTGCTGGCCAACGACAGTGGCGGGGTACCGCCGTTGAGCGTGGCGGCGGTGACGCCGCCGGCGCACGGCAGCGCCGCGCTCAGCGGCAATGCGATTGTTTACTACACCCCGGCCGCCGGCTACACCGGCACCGACAGTTTCGGCTACACGGTGCGCGACAACGCCGGTCAAACCGCGACGGCCACGGTGACGGTGACAGTGACGGTGACGCCGCGCAAGCTGATCGCGGTTGACGACGCCGCCACCACCCCGCTGGAAACGCCGGTGACGATTAATGTGCTGGCCAACGACAGCGGCGGGGTGCCGCCGCTGTCCATCAGCGCGGTGAGTTCCCCCCTGAACGGTAGGGCTACGGTCAGCGGCAACGCGATTGTTTACACCCCGACCGCCGGCTACACCGGCGCTGACAGTTTTGGCTACATGGTGCGCGACAACGCCGGCCAGACCGCGACGGCCACGGTGACGGTGACGGTGACGTCGCGCAAGCTGACGGCGGTCAATGACACAGCCACCACCCAGCAGGGCACGGCGGTGGGAATCAACGTGCTGGCCAACGATACCGGCGGGGTACCGCCGCTGGTCATCAGCGCGGTAAGTTCCCCCCTGCACGGCACGGCCACGCTCAGCGGCAGCGCGATTGTTTACACCCCGACCGCTGGCTATACCGGCACCGACAGTTTCGGCTACACGGTGCGCGACAACGCCGGCCAGACCGCGACGGCCACAGTGACGGTGACGGTGACGCCGCGCAAGCTGACGGCGGTCAACGACAGCGCGACAACATCCGCTGGAAAACCAGTCAGCATTAATGTGCTGGCGAACGATACCGGTGGAGTTCCACCATTGCGCGTGACGGCGGTAACCGCCGCTGACCACGGCAATGCAACGTCCGATGGTAGCGCCGTCACCTATATCTCGGATGCTGGTTATAAGGGGACGGACAGTTTCAGCTATACGGTTAAAGATGCGTCAGGCCAGACCGCTTCCGCCACGGTTACGGTCACCGTGAAGAAAGACGATCAGGAGATCCTGGTAGGCAGCACCGAAAACCCCAATGCTCAAAAAATCGGCAAGGTTATCGGCGGTCTTTGTTCCAAAGAGGCAGCCAGCGCCAACTTCCTGCGAGATTGCAAGGCGCTGGTCAATAGCCCCAATCCAGGGCCGGCGCTGGAGCAAATCACGCCGAATACCGTGGGCAATGCACCCACGATTACGCAGATCAACGCGCAAACTCAGATGTCGAACATCCGAACCCGCATGTCGTCCTTACGCGCTGGGATCATGGGCATCGATATCGAGCGGCTGAATACTCAGCGCGGGGGATGGGCGCTTTCTGGCCGGGATTTGCGCTACCTGCTGGCCAGCGTGGGCGGCGGCGGTACCCCCAGCACCGAGCCGACTTCAGAGTTGGGCGCGCTTGGGATATTCGCCAGCGGTTCGTTGAATTTCGGGAACAGGGACGATACCGAAAATCAGGTAGGCTTTGATTTCAAGGCGTTCGCTCTGGCGGTGGGCATCGATTATCGGTTCACCGACCAGTTGGTTTTGGGGACTGCTGTTTCGTATGTGGCTAACGATAATCAATACGTCAGCGGTGATGGTTCGCTGGATACCCGTGGCTACAGTCTGGCTCTGTACGGCACCTATTATCAATCCGACAACTTTTATATCGACGGCATCCTGGATTACGGCCGGAATGATTACGACCAGCAGCGGAACGTGAATTACCAGTTGCCAGATACCGAGGTGCGGCAGCGCTTTAACAGCCAGTATGACGGCCAGCAGTTTTTCGCCGACATCGGCGCCGGGTACAACTTTAAGCGCGGCGATCTGACGTTTGGTCCCGAAGTCCGCCTCAGTTATCTGAATATGCGGGTCGGCCCGTTCCGGGAACGGGCCGATAACGATAGTCCCGGTTCGGCCTGGGCGGTGGCGATCGACGAGCAGAATCTGCAATCGCTGGTTTCCAAAGTAGGCGGGCGGGCCAACTATCTCATTGACCAGCCGTGGGGAGTGTTACAGCCGCAGGCGGAATTAAGCTGGCTGCACGAGTTCAAGGACAATAACCGCCTGGTGAGCGGCCAGTTCGTTGAAGGCGTGATCGGCCCCGACAACCTGTTCTATCTGCTTACCGATCCAGTCGATCCGGATTACTTTGAATTAGGTCTGGGGGTGACGGCGCGGTTCAACAAAGGCCCGGCGGTTCTGCTTCAGTATCGTACCCTGTTCGGTTACGACCATCTGAACCAAAACGTCATCAGCGCCCAACTCCGCTGGGAGTTTTAGCTGTGGTTCTTTGCACGCGACTCAATCCTCCCACATCTCTGCAACTCAAATGATGAGACTTGGAACCGGGCCGCCGATGAAGACCGACAAACAGATTTACACGCTGCTCACGTCCAGTCCGGAGGCGTTCCGGTTTCTGACGGGCGGGCTGGAATGGCCGGCGGGCTACCGGGGCCGGTCGGTGACCTTCAAGGAACTGGAGCGGCGGGCCGATTACGTGGTCGAGCCGGCCAGCGGCGAGGGTCCCCGCTACATTCTGGAAATCCAGGCTCAGCGCGCCGGGGATGTCTACGACCGGCTGGTGCTGGAACTGGCTCTGTACCGCAAGGCGCACCCGGGTCGGGCGGTGTACGGCCTGATTATTTTTCTGGATGCCAGTTGCGATGAACCGGCCTCGCCGTGGCGGGAGTGCCTGGGGAGCGGACCGCTGTTGCGCCCGGTCTATTTGGATACCGTGTTGGCGGACGCAAGCCGGCACCAACCGGACCATCCGTTGTTGGCGGTGTTTCTGCCGCTGCGGGCCAGCGACGCCGAACTGGCCGACCGCGCCCCGACCGCGTGGCGACGGCTAAGCGCGCTCGACCAGCCCGAGGCCACCGCCTTGTTGGATGTATTTATGTCCTGGTTGATGGAACGCCGTAAAGGCCAAACCTACGAGGAGATTATGACCATGCTGCACGTACTGACTCCCCTGGAAGAAACCCGCGCCTACCAGCAACTGGTCGGCATCGGCGAGCAAAAAGGCCGCCAGGAAGGCCGCCAGGAAGGCCGCCAGGAAGGCCGCCAGGAAGGCGAGCGGGTTCTGCTGAGCCGACAGCTTCGCCGCCGGTTTGGCGAGTTGCCGGCGTGGGCGGTGACTCGCTTGCAAAACGCCGATGCCGGGCAATTGGAAACCTGGGCCGAGCAGATTTTCGATGTGGGCGATCTGGCCGAACTGCTGGGGCCGGAGTCCGGCGGATGAAACCGGCATAAAATTTGTTTGCTTCGGCGTCACGCGCGAGCGTCGTGTCCTTTCACTACACAGGGTGGGGTGGGGAAGTCATGGAAAAACAATCATCGTTGGAAAACGGGGGGCGGTTCCAGACGGCGGTTTGGAGCGGCCTGATGGCGTTGATTGTGACGCTGCTGCCAGGTCTGCTGCTGGGACTGGCCGGCCCGAGTGGGGCCGATGAATTGCCTCACCAGCCCTGACGGCCTGAACTGGACCGTCCGCGTCGCCGGAACACCGTAGCCCATGACCGCCGCCGTGCTGCTCGATCCGAAAAACGACTTCGTGTTCAAGCGGTTGTTTACCGCTGCACCGGCATTGCTCGCCGACCTGATCAACGCCGTGCGTCACCCGGAACCGCCGATGGCGGTG
Organism: Candidatus Contendibacter sp.; assembly: GCA_049290615.1. Lineage (GTDB taxonomy): Bacteria > Pseudomonadota > Gammaproteobacteria > Competibacterales > Competibacteraceae > Contendibacter. The sequence continues at coordinate 14,039 of JBATNZ010000043.1, read as the reverse complement.
GTCGCCATTCTCAACCCGCGGATTGACCCAGCGGAACTGACCGGCAAGTACATTCTCCTCGACCTGCTAGCCCGTGATGCCGATGGTCATCTCTACAACATCGAAATGCAGGTGCGCCGCCAACCGGATTGGCAAGCCCGCAGCATCTACTACCTGGCCAAAACCCTGGCCGATCAACCCCGGAACGGCGATCCTTACCACACGCTCAAACCGGTCATCGGCATTCACCTGCTCGACTTCGACCTGTTTCCCGACTCCGACCAGGCGGTGTGGTGTTTCGAGTTGCGCGACCGGCTCCAGCCTGCCGTCCGGTTGGGCCGCGAACTGCAACTGCACCTGCTCGAACTGGCCAAGGCCGACCGCAACCTGGCCAAGGCCGACCGCAACTGCCGGATCACCGGCGACCTGGCCGCATGGATCGCCTATTTCAAACACTGGCAGGAGGACACCCTCATGACGCAGATCACCCATCCCCCGGTGCAGCAAGCGCTGCAACAACTCCAAGCCCTCAGCGCCGACGACGAGGCCCGCCGGCTGGCCTTCGTCCGCGAACGCGCCCTCCGCGATGAAATCTCCGCCCTGCGGGGCGCTCGTAACGAGGGCTTGCAGGAAGGCCTGCAACAAGGCCTGCAACAAGGCCTGCAACAGCGGGTCGCGCTCTTGGAGCGCCTGCTGGCCAAACGCTTTGGCCCGCTGTCCACCGAAACTCGCCAGTGTCTTGCCCAAGCCACCTCGGAGCAACTGGAAACCTGGGCCGAACGGCTGCTCGATGCCCCCACCCTGAGCGCCGTCTTCGAGCCGCACTGACGGAGTGATTCCGTCCTCGGCACTGCGTATCCCAATAAACACCAGGGAACTCCAATGAAACACCTGTACGCTGTACTGCTGAATCTGCTGCTGGGTCTGTTGCTGGGATTGACCGGCCCGAGCCAGGCCGATGAGCCTGCGTCAACCCCGGCGGATCACGCCCGTATCCAGACTACGCTGGGTCGCCTGCCGCTCTATTTTGTGGAGAACTGGGGGCAGGTCGGTGGGCCAATTGATTATTACCTGTTGGGTGGACAAACCCAGGTGGGCCTGGGGGCGGAGGGCGTGACCTTCGTGCAAATCGTGCGGCCGGCATCGGACATGAAGCCTGAATCCGGATTGCGCCGGGTGTCCCTGGAGGCCGAGCGACCGGCGGTGCGACGCCACGCATTGCAATTGCGCTTTGTCGAGGCGGCGACCGTGCGGCCCCAGGGACGGATGCCCAGCGAGGCCCGCGTCAACTACTTCAAGGGATCAAAGGAACAGTGGAAGACCGGCGTACCCACCTATGAGGAAGTGGTGTACTCGGAGCTATGGCCCGGCGTTGATCTGGTGTACCGGGGCACCGGTGGCCAGATGAAGAGCACCTTCCACGTTCAGCCGGGCGCGAACCCGACCCGGATTCAACTGGCCTATGCCGGCGCGACCGGGGTTACGGTGACGGATGCCGGCACCCTGCGGGTTGAAACTCCTATCACGGCGTTCGAGGAAGCCGCGCCGGTGGTGTATCAGGAGATCGGCGGTGAACAACGCATGGTGGATGCACGGTATCAGGTGACGCAAGGCGCGGCGGGCGAATGGCGTTATTGGTTTGCATTGGGTGAGTACGACGCCGCTTATCCGCTGGTGATCGATCCGGTGGTGTTGAGCTACGCCGGCTTCATCGGCGGGAGTGGAGTTGATTATGGTTTTGGCATCGCCGTGGACGGCACTGGGGCGACCTATGTGACGGGGAGCACCACCTCGACTGAGGCCGACTTCCCGGTACTCGGCGGGCCGGACCTGACCTATAACGGCAACCAGGACGCCTTTGTGGCGAAGATCAAGCCGGACGGCAGCGGGCTGGTCTACGCCGGCTTCATTGGCGGGGGGGGAACCGAAAGATGGAGCCGGGGCATCGCGGTGGACGGCAGCGGGGCGGCGTATGTGACGGGTTGGACCACCTCGACTGAATCTACTGGCTTCCCGGTGCTCGTTGGGCCGGATCTGACCTTTAATGGCGGTCTCGATGACGCTTTTGTGGCGAAGATCAAGCCGGACGGCAGCGGGCTGGAGTACGCCGGTTATATCGGCGGCAGCGTCGGCGGCGCCGGGCAAGATTTCGGTACTGCCATCGCGGTGGATGGTAGCGGGGCGGCATATGTAACGGGGCTGACCCAATCGACCGAGGCTGATTTCCCGGTGCTCGTTGGGCCGGATCTGACCTTTAATGGCGGTAGCGGCGACGCCTTCGTCGCCAAGGTGAAGCCGGATGGCAGCGGGCTGGATTATGCCGGCTATATCGGTGGGAGCGGGAGCGATATCGGTTATGCCATCGCGGTAGACGGTAGCGGGGCGGCGTATGTAATGGGGCTGACCGACTCGACCGAGGCTGATTTCCCGGTGACGGTCGGACCGGACCTGACCGCTAACGGCGGCATAGACGCCTTTGTGGCGAAGGTGGCGGCGGATGGTACGGGGCTGGTTTATGCCGGTTTCATCGGTGGGAGTGGAGATGATGAAGGCTGGGGCATCGCGGTGGACGGCGCCGGGGCAGCGTATGGGACGGGGCGAACCAGCTCGACTGAATCTACTGGTTTCCCGGTACTTGGCGGGCCGGACCTGACGGCTAACAGTGGCCAGGACGGCTTTGTGGCGAAGGTCAAGCTGGACGGCAGCGGGCTGGTCTACGCTGGCTTCATCGGCGGGGGGGGGACCGATTGGAGTAATGGCATCGCGGTGGATAGCAGCGGAGCAGCCTATGTCGTGGGGAATACCGACTCGACCGAGGTTGATTTCCCGGTGCTCGTTGGGCCAGACCTGACCTTTAATGGCGGTGGCGGCGACGCCTTCGTCGCCAAGGTGAAGCCGGACGGCAGCGGGCTGGGTTATGCTGGCTATATCGGTGGGAGCGGGAACGAGTACGGTTTGTTCATTGCGGTGGATGGTAGCGGGGCGGCTTATGTAACGGGAAGTACCGACTCGACCGAAACCAGCTTCCCGGTAACGGTCGGGCCGGATTTGACCGCGAACGGCGGCTCCGACGTCTTCGTGGCGAAAATCTTGAGTTCGTTCGTGGTCACCAACCTCAACGACAGCGGCGCCGGCTCGCTGCGGCAGGCGGTGCTCGACGCCAACGCCGCGCCCGGCGCTGATACCATCACCTTTCAAGCCGGCCTGACCGGGACCATCGCCCTGACCAGCGGGCAGATCGACATCGCCGGCGACCTGATCCTTCAGGGGCCGGGCGCGCGGATACTGACGGTCAGCGGCAACAACGCCTCGCGGATTTTGACGGTCGCCGTGGGCACGACGGTGACCATCGACGGGCTGACCCTCGCCAATGGTTCTAGCGGTTCCGGTAACAACGGCGGCGCCATCGACAATCAGGGCGCGCTGACGGTCGCCAACAGCACCCTGTCCGGCAACAGGGCCAGCTACGGCGGCGGCATTCACAACAGTTCCACCGGCGCGCTAACCGTCACCAACAGTACCCTGTCTGGCAACGTGGGCACCGTCTTTGGTGGCGGGATTTACAACCCCGGCGCCACCGGCGCGCTGACCGTCACCAACAGCACCCTGTCCGGCAACAGGGCCACCTATTACGGCGGCGGAATTTACAACGTCGGCACGCTCACCGTGACCCACAGCACCCTGTTTGACAACCGGACCGGCTCGACTGTGAACAACAGTCGCGGCGGCGGGATCTATACCCTGGGAGATCTGATAATCGGCAACAGCCTGGTCAGCGCCAACTTCTCGCTGGTCGGCAAGGAAATCTACAATGGTCAAGCGATCCGCTTTACCTCCCAAGGCCACAACCTGTTCGGCGTGAACGGCGACGCCGGGTTAACCAACGCCACGCCGGTTCCCAGCGACCTTATTCCCGGGGCCGGGGTCCTGATCGGCCAACTCATCTGCGGGCTGGCGAACAACGGCGGACCGACCCAAACTCATCTCCTGGCTACCGGCAGCCCCGCCATCGACGCCGGCGACAACGCGCTGATCCCGCCCGGCGTCACCACTGACCAGCGCGGCCCCGGTTTCCCGCGCATCGTCAACACCACGGTGGACATCGGCGCGGTGGAAGGCAGCGGCGCCTGCACCATCGCTATCCACACCGTCACCGCGACCGCCGGCGCGGGTGGGACGATCAGTCCGCCCTCGGCCCCGGTGAACGACGGCGCCACCACCACCTTCACCGTCACCCCGGACCCGAACTACGCCATTCAGGCCGTGGCCGGTTGCGGCGGCACGCTGGCGGGCAACACCTACACCACTGGCCCGATCACTGCGGATTGCACGGTCGGCGCCAGCTTCTCCACTACGGCGGTGTACCCCCAAGTCAGCGCGGGCGGCTATCACACCTGCGGGCTGAAGAGCGATGGCACCCTCGCCTGCTGGGGGTATCCCGACATCCGGATCACCCCACTACCGCCCGGCGCCTTCACCCAAGTTGATAGTGGCGCCTCTGGCTCCTGCGCGCTGAAGAGCGACGGCACCCTCGCCTGCTGGGGGGTGAACGACGTTGGCCAAGCGACGCCCCCCGCCGGGGTGTTTACCCAGCTCAGTACGGGCTGGGATCATTCCTGCGCGCTGAAGAGCGACGGCACCCTCGTCTGTTGGGGGTACAACAACTACGGCCAAGTCACTCCGCTGGCCGGTACCTTTACCCAAGTCAGCGCGGGGGGCTACCACACCTGCGGGGTGAAGAGCGATAACACCGTCGCCTGCTGGGGATGGAACAACGACGGCCAAGCCAATCCGCCGGCCGGTACCTTTACCCAAGTCAGCGCGGGCTGGGCTCACACCTGCGGGGTGAAGAGCGACGGCACACTCACCTGCTGGGGATTGAACACCAACGGCCAGGCTAGTCCGCCGGCCGGTACCTTTACCCAAGTCAGCGCGGGTGGTGGCAATTTCAGCGGGGGTGATGGACACACCTGCGGGGTGAAGAGCGACAACACCCTCGCCTGCTGGGGGAATAACGCCTACGGCCAAGCCAGTCCGCCGGCCGGTACCTTTACCCAGGTCAGCGCGGGCCGCACTCACACCTGCGGCGTGCAGAGCGACGGCATCGTCGCCTGCTGGGGGGATAACACCAACGGCCAGAGCCGTCCGATCCTCACCGTTACCTTGGCGGGTACCGGAACCGGAACCGTCAGCAGCGCCCCGGCAGGCGTTGATTGCGGCCCGACATGCATCAGTTACCCGCCGCCGATTCCCGTCCCTGCTTGCGGCCCGACGTGCCGCAGTATGTACCCGCCGCCGATTCCCGTCCCCGCCACCGTCGTACTGACCGCCGCGCCCGCCGCTGGCTCCACCTTCACCGGCTGGAGTGGCGCCTGCACTGCGGACCCATGCACCGTAACGATGGACCAGGCCCGGAACGTCACCGCCACCTTTACCATCAATAATACCCACACCGTCACCCCGGTTGCGGGCGCGGGCGGGACGATCAACCCAAACACGCCGCAAACCGTGAACGACGGCGCCACCACGACCTTCACCGTCACCCCGGACCCGAACTACGCCATTCAGGCCGTGGCCGGTTGCGGCGGCACGCTCGCCGGCAGCACCTATACCACTGGCCCGATCACTGCGGATTGCACGGTCGGCGCCAGCTTCAGGGCCACGGTGAACACCCTGACCGTTACCTTGGCCGGCGCCGGGTCGGGGACCGTAACCAGCGTCCCGGCCGGCATCACTTGCGGGGCGGACTGCACCGAAACCTATCCGGTGGGAGCTGTCGTGACCCTGACCGCCGCGCCCGACGCCAGCTCCACCTTCCTCGGTTGGAGTGGGGCCTGCATCGGAACGGGAAGCTGCACGGTCACGATGGACGCCGTCCGGAAAGTCACGGCCCTGTTCGGCGTGACGACGGCCGCCACGCTCACCGTCAATACCCTCAGAGGCGACGACACCGATGACGGCTGCGATACGGCCGATTGTTCCCTGCGCGAAGCCGTCGCCGCCGCAGCCTCTGGCGACACCATCGACTTCGCGCCCGGCTTGAACGGCGGGACCATCACCCTCAGTAGCTTTATCAGTCTCGATCTTAATAAAAGCCTGACCATTCAGGGGTCTGGAGCGAGCCAACTAGCGATCAGCGGCGGCGACGCTCAGCAGCTTTTCCAAACCGGTTGGAATGGCAGCGTCGTGGTGATCCTCGATGGACTGACCCTGCGGAATGGCCGGACGACGGGCCAAGGCGGCGCGATTTACCACGGCGATAGCCACCTGCTGATCCGCAACAGCATCCTGATGGACAATACGGGGGACGGCGGGGGGGCGATCTGGAACTACGGCAAACTGACCATTAGCAACAGTACGCTGATGCGCAATACTACTGCCAGCCCCAGCGGGGGCGGCGGCGCCATCGCCAATTACAACACGCTGACCGTGACCGGCAGCACCTTCGACCACAATAACGCCGGTACCGCCGGCGCGATTTTGAACCACGGCACGGCCACGGTGGACGATAGCGTGGTTACGAGCAGCCAAGCGACGATTGGCAATGGTGGTGCTTTTTACAACTACGACGGCTGTACGCTGATCGTTCGCAATAGCCTCATGAGCGGCAATACGGCGGGGGACGGCGGCGGGGCCATTTCCAACTATCCCTCCAGCAACAGCCTCCTGACGGTCGCCCACACTACGCTCTCCAACAATACCGCCAACTACGGTGGCGGCATCGCGAGCTTTGGTACGACGACCGTCAGCTACAGCACCCTGTCTGGCAACCAGGCGCTGGTCCAGCACGGCGGCGGCATCGTCAACTCGATCGGAACCCTCACCGTGATTAACAGCACCTTATCTGGCAACGCGGCGGTGGGCTACGGCGGCGGCATTTTCAGCGAGAGTGGCGGCTCGACGACCGTCAGCGACAGCACCATCACCGGCAATACCGCGACCTTTGGCGGCGGCATCAACAGCCAGAACCCACTGACGCTCGGCAACAACCTGGTGGCGGGCAACACGGCGACCAACTCAGTCGGGGAGGGCAAGGAAATCTGGGTTGAAGTCGCCAACTGGAATTCCCAGGGCCACAACCTGATCGGGAAAAGCGGCGACGCCGGGATGGGCGGCGGCGCGACGCTCGCGGCTACAGACTTCACGCCGCTCACCCCCATTGCCGCGATCATTGGCCCCTTGGCCGCCAACGGCGGCCCGACCCAGACGCATCTACCGGTAGCGGGTGGCCCGGCCATCGACACCGGCGACGACGCGCTGATTCCGGCGGGCATCACCACCGACCAGCGCGGCGTGGCGCGCATTCAAGGCTTGCATGTGGATGTCGGCGCGGTCGAGGGGAGCAGCATCCTGCCCTGCACGGTGACGACCATCGTCCGCGCCGACCCGGACCCGACCGCCGCCGCCAGCGTACGCTGGACCGTCACCTTGACCGAGCCGGTTACGGGGTTAACCACCAGCAACTTCGCGCTCGTGCCCGGCGGCGGCGTCAGCGGTGCGGCCATCACCAGCGTGACTGGTACCGGCGCCGGCCTCACCTGGACGGTGACCGCCGATACCGGCACGGGCAGCGGCACGCTGGGCCTAAATATGGCGAACGCCACCGGCGTCACCCCGACCGTCGCCAACCTGCCGTTCACCGGCGAGGTCTACACGGTCGCCAAGACGCTATCCCACACCGTCACCGCTCAGGCGGGGGCGGGTGGGACGATCAGCCCGGCCTCGCAGACGGTGAACGACGGCGCAACGGCCACCTTCACCGTCACCCCGGCCCCAAACTATGCCATTCTGGCGGTGGGTAGTAGTGGCTGCGGTGGAACGCTCACCGGCAACAGTTACACGACGGACGCGATCATCGCCGATTGTGGGGTCTATGCCAGCTTCATTGCGACGGCGTACCCGCTGATGGTCATGCCAGCCGGCGCGGGCAGCGGCGCCGTGACCGGCCCCGGCATCAATTGCGGCGCAAGCTGCACCGGAACCTACGCCCCCGGAACCGTCGTCACCCTCACCGCTGCCCCCGCTGGTGGTTCGACCTTCACCGGCTGGAGTGGCGCTTGCGGCGGAACGGGCGCCTGCACCGTCACGATGAATGCTGCGCAAACCGTGGTCGCCCTGTTCGGCGTGACCACCGCCGCCACGCTCACCGTCAACAAAGTCGCCGATACGAATGATGGTTCTTGCGATGTGGCCGATTGTTCCTTGCGCGAAGCCGTTGCAGCCGCCAACCCTCTCGGTGGCGATACCATCGACTTCGCCCCCAGCCTTAACGGCGGGCCGCCCATTGTCCTGGGCAGCGTCATCACGCTTGCTAAAAGCCTCACGATTCAGGGGCCGGGCGCGAGCCTGTTGGCGATCAGCGGCGGCGGTGCCCAGCAGATTTTCGACATCAATAGCGGGGTCACGGTCACCCTCGACGGGCTGACTCTCCAGGACGGTTATGCACCCAATGGCGGCGGCGCCATTCACAGCCAAGGCACGCTGACGGTCAGCCGTAGCACCCTGGTCGGCAACAGGGCGGAGGACCTCTCTCACGGCTCTTATGCTAATGGCGGCGCTATTTACAACGAGGGCGGCATGCTGACGGTCACCGACAGCACTTTGTCGGGTAATACGTCACCGTTCGGCAGTGCCGGCGCCATTGGCAATACCGGTACGGCGACCCTTCGCAACAGCACCGTGTCGGACAATACGGCGTGGGGTGGCGGTGGCGGTATCTGGAACTGGAATACGATGGACATCACCGGCAGCACCCTGTCCAGCAATACGGCGAGTGAGGGTGGCGGTATTGAAAATACCGGTACGTTGACCGTCACCGATAGCACCCTGCTCGGTAATTCGTCCGGCTGCGGCGGCGGCATTGGCACTGGGAACTCCCTGACCGTCATCAACAGCGCGCTGATCAACAACACCGCGCTGTCTAGCGGGTGTGGCGGCGGCGGCATTCAGACCTTCCCCGGCGGTACGGTGATCGTCACCAATAGCACGCTGTCCGGCAATACGGCGGTGCTCAGCGGCGGCGGTATTAACGGCCACATCGCGTTATCGGTCACCAACTGCACCCTGACGGGCAATAGCGCTAACTATGGGGGGGGTATTAATGGTCAATTGATAACAATAGGCAACAGCCTGGTGGCGGGCAACATCGCCCCTAATGGCAAAGAAGTGCACACCGGCGGGAGTTTTTTCACCTCCCACCATAATCTGTTTGGCGAAAACGGGGATCCGGGAATCGAAGGGGCTACGCCAGCAGGCACTGATCTGGTATTGGCTGGCGCGATCAACACCGCTATCGCCCCCCTCGCCAACAACGGCGGCCCAACCCAGACGCATCTACCGGTGGCGGGCGGCCCGGTGATCGACGCCGGCGACAACGCGCTGATTCCGGCGGGGGTCACTACCGACCAGCGTGGCGTGGCGCGGATTCAAAACGGCACGGTCGATATCGGCGCGGTCGAGGGGAGCAGTACGACGCCCACCCTCAGCATCAACAACGTCAGCCAGATCGAGGGCAATAGCGGCAACACGCCCTTCATTTTCACGGTGACCCTGTCCGCCGCCGCCAGTCTGCCGGTGACGGTCGACTGGGCCACCGCCGACGGCACCGCCACCGCCGGCAGCGACTACACCGCCGCGTCCGGCAGCCTGACCTTCCCGGTGGGCGGGCCACTGACCCAGACCCTGACGGTGCCAGTGATCGGCGATACCACCGCCGAACCCAATGAAACCTTCTTCGTCAACCTCAGCAACCCGGTCAACGCCACCCTCGCCCAGGCCCAAGGTACCGGCACGATCATCAATGACGATTCGCCCACCCTCAGCATTAACAACGTCAGCCAGAACGAAGGCAACAGCGGCAACACTCCCTTCACCTTCACCGTCACCCTGTCCGCCGCCGCCAGTCTGCCGGTGACGGTTGACTGGGCCACCGCCGACGGCACCGCCACCGCCGGCAGCGACTACACCGCCGCGTCCGGTAGCCTGACCTTCCCGGTGGGCGGGCCACTGACCCAGACCCTGACGGTGCAGGCCACCGGCGACACCCTCACCGAACCCAATGAAACCTTCGTCGTCAACCTCAGCGCCCCGGTCAACGCCACCCTCGCCCAGGCCCAGGGCACCGGCACGATCGTCAATGACGATTCGCCCACCCTCAGCATCAACAACGTCAGCCAGAACGAAGGCAACAGCGGCAACACGCCCTTCATTTTCACGGTGACGCTCTCCGCCGCCGCCAGTCTGCCGGTGACGGTCAACTGGGCCACCGCTGATAACACCGCCACCGCCGGCAGCGACTACACCGCCGCGTCCGGCAGCCTGACCTTCCCGGTGGGCGGACCACTGACCCAGACCCTGACGGTGCCAGTGATCGGCGATACCACCGCCGAACCCAACGAAACCTTCGTCGTCAACCTCAGCGCCCCGGTCAACGCCACTCTCGCCCAGGCCCAGGGCACCGGCACGATCGTTAATGACGATTCGCCCACCCTCAGCATCAACAACGTCAGCCAGAACGAGGGCAACAGCGGCACCACTCCCTTCAACTTCACCGTGACCCTGTCGGCGGCCGCCAGCCTGCCGGTGACGGTCAACTGGGCCACCGCCGACGGCACGGCCACCGCCGGCAGCGACTACACCGCCGCGTCCGGCACCCTGACCTTCCCGGTGGGCGGGCCACTGACCCAGACCCTGACGGTGCAGGCCACCGGCGACACCCTCACCGAACCCAATGAAACCTTCTTCGTCAACCTCAGCGCCCCGGTCAACGCCACTCTCGCCCAGGCCCAGGGCACCGGCACGATCATCAATGACGATGCAGCCACTGGCCTGTTGAGCATCGCTTGGTCGGGCGACCAGTTCGTCGCGGTGGGCACCGGCGGCGCGATCCTCACCAGCCCCGACGGCGCGACCTGGACCGCCATCACGCCGGCGCCGACGACGCAAGACCTGTACGGCGTCGCCTGGTCGGGCCAGCGGTTCGTGGTGGTGGGCAAGAGCGGCACGATCCTCACCAGCCCCGACGGCGCGACCTGGACCGCCATCACGCCATCGCCCACGACGCAACCCCTGTACGGCATCACTTGGGCGGGCGGCCAGTTCGCGGCGGTGGGCGAGGGCGGCGCGATCCTCACCAGCGCCGACGGCCTGAACTGGATCGTTCGCGTGACCGGAACACCGTAGCCATGTCTTGAAGCGTTTTTGTACAGCTTCTTGGGAAGTCTACAATCATCCCTTGGAACGCCTACTCATTGGGCTTGGGAAACTTTGGAGGTGTGATGATGATGGTCACCGCACAACAACTGGCGGAGCGGATGCCCGATACTCGGGAACTGCTCAGTGATGAACCGCAAATGGAAAGTACGCAACATTATCAACAACTGGCCTTGCTGGTCAGTCATCTGGAGTGGTATTGGCGGGAACGCGCTGATTTTTTCATCGGCGCGAATCTGACCGTCTACTACACGCTGGAACAACTGCGGTTCCGGCGGTTTCTGGGGCCGGATTTCTTTCTGGTGCGGGACGTGGATCCCCATCCACGCACATCCTGGGTGGTGTGGAATGAGGAGGGGCGTTACCCGGATTTGATCGTTGAACTGTTGTCGGATGCCACGGCGAACGTCGATCGGACCGAGAAGAAGCGCCTGTATCAAAACATTTTCCACACCCACGAGTATTTCTGGTTTTCGCCGATCACGGGCGAATTCGCTGGCTTTCGGCTCATCAGTCGGTGGTATGAAGCGATCCCGCTGGATGAGCGGGGCTGGCGATGGAGCGAGGTGTTGGAGTTATACCTGGGAGTCGCGGACGGACACCTGCGGTACTTTGCAGCGGACGGGACGCTGGTGCTGGGGCCGGCGGAAACGGCGCTGTGGGAACAGCAACGGGCCGATCAGACGCAACTGCAATTGGATCAGGAGCGGCAACGGGCCGAGCATCTGGCGCAACGCTTACGGGCGTTGGGCGTTGACCCGGATGGTTGAATTTTTGGGCCGTTTGGACCTGCCCGCGTGACCGGAACGCCGAAACCGCGTTCACCTTCGAACCATGAAGGAACCCCCATGAAACACCACCCTTTGCAAGCCTTGCCGAGGAATGGACTCCCCGGATTACTCGCGCCACTGCTGGCGCTGGGCCTGCTGCTGGGATTCGCCGGGCCGGGCCAGGCCGCCAGTCTCTCCGGTGTCGCCTGGTCGGGCAGTCAGTTGGTGACAGTAGGCAGCGCTGGCGCGATTCGCACCAGCCCCGACGGCATCGCCTGGACCACCCGAACCTCCGGCACCACCCAGGATCTCTACGGTGTCGCCTGGTCGGGCGCTCAGTTCGCCGCGGTCGGCGACGGCGGCACCCTCCTCACCAGCCCTGACGGAATCATCTGGACCACCCAATCCTCCGGCACCACGCAACTCCTGTTCGGCGTCGCTTGGTCGGGCTACCAGTTCATAGCGGTCGGCGCCGGCGGCGCGCTGCTGACCAGCCCCGACGGGATCGCCTGGACCGCCCAAGCCTCGGGCACCACGCAAGACCTGCTCGCCGTCGCCTGGTCCGGCCGCCAGTTCGTGGCGGTGGGAGCCAACGGTGCGAAGGTCGCCCTCGCCCGGCCCTGGGGCGACGACAAACCCCTGGCCGGCAACGGCTGGACCCTGCTCGGGCTGCCGGCCGATCCCCTCGATCCGACCGTGCAAGGCGTGTTCGGCAACACTCTGGCCGGAACCTACGGGACCGACTGGGTGGTCTGGCGGCGCGACGCCGCCGCCGATCAATACGTCAAACTGCCGGTGTCCGAGCCGCTGGCGCAGGGCGCCGGCTACTGGCTCAAGCAGTACGGCGCCAGCCCGGCCGTTCTCGCCCTGAATCCGACCCATCCCGCCACCCCGGTGGCCGCCAATCCCAACTGCCCATCGATCGCCGGCTGCTACGAAATCCCCCTGACCGCGCCCGCCAGCGGGAACGCCCTGTACAACCTGATCGGGATGCCGTTCCCCTATCCGGTCGGCTGGTGGGAAGTTCGCGTCGAGGTGGACGGGACCGCCCACCGGCTGAACGCCCCCGCCAATCTCTATGTCGCCCCCACCTACTGGGTCTGGAACGGTAACGGCTACGATACCTACGACGGCGGCACCCCGGGCATGGCCGGCCTGCTGCAACCGTGGCAGGGCGCGTGGATTCAGGTGAACGCCGCCAGCCTCGGCCACACGGTCAAGCTGCTGATCCCGCGCATTCCCAAATACAGCCATACCGCGCCGCCGGCTCCGCCGGCCGGCGGGTGGCTGCGGGCGCTGGACTGGTTGATCGCGCCGGCGGTCGCCGCCGCGGAAGACGGCCGAGCCTGGTACGTCCGCCTGATCGCCGAGGAGGCGACGCAGAAGCTGCGGGATCGCAACAACGTCCTGGGCCAACTGGCCGACGGCGCGGTCGGCTACGACGCGCGCGACCTGCCCGAGCTGGCGCCGTTCGGCCAGCCCTGGCTCACCGTGGTCTTCCCGCATCCCGACTGGGGGAAGAACGCCGGCGATTACGCCAGCGACTACCGCCCCGACCGCGAGCCCGGGATCCCAGGTCGTCCGACTGCGGACTGGCGCTTCGAGATCCGCGCCGACCGGGCCGGCTACCCGGTGCGGTTGCGCTGGGAAGGTCCCCCGGACGTGCTGAGCCGCTCCGAGCTGCTTGACGAGGACACCGGCGCCCGCTATCCAGCCGACGATCCGCGCTATCTCCAGGACGGCGTGCCGGCGACCATGACCACGCCGACGCGCCACTTCACTTGGCGCTACGCCGGCCAGCCCGACCGTTAGCCACCGGAGGAATCAGAACTTGGGAAGGGAGTAACCGTTCACACCCCCCACCCCGACCCTCCCCCACAAGGAGGGAGGGAGTCTTGTAGAACGGCCCATTGCTGTGCTCCCCCTCCCCTCGTGGGAGGGGGTTGGGGGAGGCTTACAAGTGTAGGTTTTTCCGTAAAGAGTAAGCGAGACATGAGGTTGCGGTAAAATGGCCGATAGGGAAATCGCCTGGTTACCGGAGGAACCGTCATGTCTCGCTCGCCCGAACTGTATCAATGG
>JBATNZ010000042.1:0-30624 GCA_049290615.1 Candidatus Contendibacter sp. | reverse complement strand
CACAACGAGCTGTGATCACCAACTAAGAGGCTGTACAAGAACCCCTCGCCCGCAAGCGGGAGAGGGGCAGGGGTGAGGGTTTCTTTTCAAAGGGTTAGCTCACGAGAGGCTGTACAAAAACGCCTCTCAGACCGGGAATGCGGTTAAAGAGGCTGTATTGAAACCAACCCTTTGATCTGCATCACAGTGGAGCCGGCTTCCAGCCGAATTTACATCAGATTTTGCTGTCGTGTCCGGTTCGCCGATAGACCGTCCCGGTAAAGATCGCGAGCAGGGCCGACCCGCTGCGCACCTCCACCCGATAGACCGCCGTGCGCCGCCCCAGGTGAACCTCGGTCGCCAGCGCTTCCACCTCCGCGCCGGCTTGACTCGCTTGCAGATACTCCATGTGCGCGGCGAGCGCGACCGCCAAGGTCCCATGCGAATTGGAGGCCAGCGCGAAGGCGGCATCGGCCACGGAATACAGAAAGCCACCGTGCGCCGAGCCCCAACTGTTGAGAAACTCCGGCCGGATGATGCCCCACACCCGCGCCTGACCGGGGGCCGGAACCTCGGTTTGCAGGCCAAGCGTGATCATGAAGGGATCCAACATAAGGGTAGTGTCCTTGAGTTTCCATAATAGATTTCAGTGGTTATCAGAACCTCAATCCACTGGCGGCAAACTGTCCAATGGCCAGCGCGGCAGCACCTCGATAGCCGCGTCCTCGCGCTGGCCGGCCGCCAGTCGCCGCCAGCCGGCGTAAGCGATCATCGCGCCGTTGTCGGTGCAGAATTCCAGCCGGGGGTAATGGACCTGCCCGCCCAGTTCCGTCGTCATCTCCCGCAACCGCTCCCGCAAGCGCCGGTTGGCGCCCACCCCGCCGGCGATGACCAGCCGCTCCAGTCGAGTGGCCTCAAGCGCCCGCCGGCACTTGATCGCCAGCGTTTCCACCACCGCCTCCTCGAAGGCGCGCGCCACGTCGGCCCGGTTCTCCAGCGTCGGCTCCAGCGTCCGCCATGTGTTGATGGCGGCGGTTTTCAAACCGCTGAAGCTGAAGTCGCAGCCGGGCCGGTCGGTCATCGGTCGCGGGAACTTGAAACGGCCCGGAGCGCCCTGTTCCGCCAACCGGGCCAGCGCCGGGCCACCGGGGTAGGGCAGGCCGAGCAGCTTGGCGGTCTTGTCGAAAGCCTCGCCGGCGGCGTCGTCCACCGACTCGCCGATGATCTGATAGCGGCCGATACCGTCCACCCGCACCAGCAGCGTATGGCCGCCGGACACCAGCAGCGCCACGAACGGGAACGCTGGCGGGTCCGGCTCCAGCATCGGCGCCAGCAGATGGCCTTCCATGTGATGCACGCCGATGGCGGGAACCCGCCAGGCCCAGGCCAGGCCGCGCCCGATGGCCGCGCCCACCAGCAGCGCCCCGATCAACCCCGGCCCCCGGGTATAGGCCACCCCATCCACCGCGCGCGGTTCCACGCCCGCCCGCTGGAACAGCCCGCGCAGCAGCGGCAGGGTCTTGCGGACGTGATCGCGCGAGGCCAGTTCCGGCACCACGCCGCCGTATTCGGCGTGCAGCGCGATCTGGCTGTGCAGGGCATGCGCCAGCAGGCCGCGTTCGCCGTCATACAACGCCAGGCCGGTTTCGTCGCAGGAGGTTTCGATGCCGAGGATCACCATGGGAACTCGCTGATTTTGCATTTGGCAACGGGCGTGACTACAATCTACCGTTTATCAATTCTTCAACCCGACATTGTACTCGACCATGAATGAGGTGATGGTTTAATGCCTTCCGTGAAAGTCAAAGATAACGAGCCGTTCGACGTCGCCCTGCGCCGCTTCAAGCGCTCCTGCGAAAAAGCTGGCGTCCTGTCCGAAGTCCGCCGCCGCGAGTCCTACGAAAAACCCACCCAGGAACGCAAGCGCAAGCGGGCCGCCGCCGTCAAGCGTCATCTGAAGAAACTTTCCCGGGAAATCACCCGCCGCACCCGTATGTACTAGCTCGCCTCATCCCTTCCGCCACCGCCCGCGAGTCCGCCCTGTCATGTCGCTTAAAGACCGTATTCAGGATGACATGAAAGCCGCCATGCGCGCCAAGGACAAACAACGCCTTGGCGCGATCCGGCTGATCCTGGCCGCCATCCAGCAGCGCGAGGTGGACGAGCGCATCGAACTGAACGATGCTCAGATACTGGCCGTACTGGAAAAAATGATCAAGCAGCGGCGGGAATCGCTGACTCAGTACCAGAGCGCGAGCCGCGAGGACCTGGCCACCCAGGAAGCCTTCGAGATCGAGCTGATCCAGTCCTATCTGCCGGCGCCGCTGAGCGAGGCCGAACTCGAGGCTCTGATCGCCCACGCCATCGCCGCCACCGGCGCCCAGTCGGTGCGCGACATGGGCAAAGTCATGGCGCTGATCAAGGATCAGGCGCAAGGCCGGACCGACATGGCCATGGTCAGTGCCCGGGTCAAGGCCCGTTTTGGCGGTTGAACCGCCGCTTCCGCCGCCGCGCTTTATTCCGCCACTATTTGTTGCGCCCGACCGCTGACGGTTGGGCGCGCGTCCGCTAGGCTTTGGGGCTATGGTTGGCCGCATACCCCAGGAATTCCTCGATCAACTGTTGAACCGAGTCGATCTGGTCGAACTCGTCAACAGCCGGGTGCCGTTGCGCCGGGCGGGCCGTGAATTCATGGCCTGCTGCCCGTTTCACGCCGAAAAAACCCCGTCCTTCTCGGTGAGTCCGCACAAGCAGTTCTACCATTGCTTCGGCTGCGGCGCCCACGGCAACGCCATCGGCTTTCTGATGGCCTACGAGCGGTTGGAGTTCCTGGACGCCGTGGAGGAACTGGCCCGGCACGCCGGGTTGGAATTGCCTCACCCGGGCGGCGGTGGAGATTCATCCCGGACACTGCTGGAGCGGGTCGCCCAGGCCGACCGGTTCTTTCGCCAGCAACTGCGCTCCCATCCGGCCCGGCAGCGGGCGGTGGATTACCTGCGCCAGCGTGGCCTGACCGGCCAGATCGCCGGCGTTTTCGGCATCGGCTACGCGCCGCCGGGCTGGGACAATCTATGCCAAGCGCTGCGCGCGGCTGGCGTTTCGTCCGAGGATTTGCTGGCCGCCGGGCTGGTCAGCCGTGATGAGCAGGGCCGGCTGCGCGACCGCTTCCGCGATCGCATCATCTTTCCGATCCGCGACCGGCGCGGCCGGGTAATCGCTTTCGGTGGCCGGGCGCTGGAGGGCGACGCCACGCCCAAGTATCTCAATTCTCCGGAAACGCCCCTGTTTCACAAGGGTTCGGAACTGTACGGCCTGCACGAGGCGCGCGCCCATGCCCGGTCGTTGCCACGACTGATCGTGGTCGAAGGCTACATGGACGTGGTGGCGCTGGCCCAGCATGGCGTCCCTTACGCCGTCGCCACCCTGGGCACCGCCACCACCGCCGAGCACATCGAGCGGCTGTTCCGGGTGGTCAACGAATTGGTGTTCTGCTTCGACGGCGACCGCGCCGGGCGGGTAGCGGGCTGGCGGGCGCTGGACGTGACGCTGCCGTTCCTGCGCGACGGCCGGCAGGTCGGCTTTCTGTTCCTGCCCGAGGGCGAGGATCCGGATACCCTGATTCGTCGGGAAGGCCAGGCGGCGTTCGAGCAGCGGCTGGGCCAAGCAACGCCGCTGGCCGATTACCTGTTCGCCGAGCTGCGTGGCCAGACCGATCCCGAAACCCTGGCTGGCCGCGCCCGGCTGGCCGAATTGGCCCGGCCGCTACTGGAAAAGCTGCCCGACGGGCATTTCCGCGATCTGATGGACGAGCGGTTGCGGCGGGAAGCGCGGTTGGCCACCAGCCGGCTGCGCCCATTGCCCGTCACCACTGCTCCCAGTCGCGCCGACCGCAATCTGCAACTGACGCGCACCCCGCTGCGCAAAGCCATCGCGTTGCTGTTGTATCGGCCGGAACTGGCGCAACAAACCATGGTCAACGACTCCACTCTGCTCAATAACGGTGAACCGGGAACCAAGCTGCTGGCCGAACTGATTGAAATACTGCGCGGCCGCCCCCAACTCAGTGTGGCCACCCTGCTGGAGCGCTATCGGGACACCCGCGAGGGCGCGGTTCTGGAGCGGCTGGCGGCGTGGGAGCCGGAAGTGCCGGAGGAAGGCTACCAGTTTGCAGCGGAGTTCGCCGACATCCTGACTTATCTGCGGCGACGCGACGACCCGCGCGCGCATCTGCCGGAAATTCTGCTGCGGCGTGGCGTTCCCAGCGCGCTGAGCGCCGAGGAACGCGAGACGGTGCGGAGCCTGGGCAAGCCGCAAAAAACATAAGGTGCTTTTGGTGATGATAGTCAAGGCATTGGTGATATAATTATTAGTTTACGTTTTTCCTACCTCACTTTTGTGAACAGGTCATGAGCGAGCAGCAACAGTCGCAATTGAAGAAGTTGATCGCCCGCGGCAAAGAAAAGGGGTTTCTGACCTATGCCGAGGTGAACGACCATCTGCCCGATGACATCGTCGATCCCGAACAGATCGAGGATATCATCGCGATGATCAATGATATGGGCATCGAAGTACATGAATTCGCGCCCGACACCGAGACTTTGTTGCTCAACGAAAACCCGGCCAGCGCCGACGACGATGTGGTGGCCGAGGAAGCCGCCGCCGCGCTGGCGGCCGTGGACGGCGAGTTTGGCCGCACCACCGACCCGGTGCGGATGTACATGCGCGAGATGGGCACGGTTGAACTACTCACCCGCGAGGGTGAAATCCAGATCGCCAAGCGCATCGAGGAAGGCATGAGCCAAGTGCTGTCGGCACTGGCCAGCTATCCACCGACCATCGGCGACCTGCTGCGAACTTACGACTCGATCAGCGAAAACGGCACCCGGCTGTCCGATATTATCAGCGGCTTCAACGACATTGAAGAGGTGGTCCCACCGCTGCCGGACGAGGCGCTGTTGCTGGCGGCCGATGACCCGGACGCGGTGGTGGTCGTGGACGAGGTGGCGGTGGTGGTCGTGGACGAGGATGACGAGGACGGCGAGGGCACGACCGTAGTCGAGAGCGGCCCCGATCCCGAGGAAACCGCGCGCCGCTTCGCGGAGTTGCGCGCCCTGTACCAGGAAGTGCTGGCCGGCGTGGACGAATTCGGCCTTAGGCATGATCAGAACCGGACGCTGCGCCAGAAGCTTGGCGACCGTTTCCTGCAATTTCGTCTGGTGCCCAAAACCCTGGATCAGTTGATCGCGGGTCTGCACGAGAAGGCCGAGCGCATCCGCGCGCATGAAAAGGAGGTCATGAACGCCTGCGTCAACGGGGCGCAAATGCCGCGCAAGACCTTCATCATTTCGTTCCCGCAGAATGAAACCCGGCTGGAGTGGCTGGACGAACATATTCAGGCGGGCAAAAAATACTCGCCCCTGATGACAGCACAGCGTGGGGCGGTGCTGGCGGCGCAGCGGCGGTTGCAGACCATCGAGCAGGAGGCGCGGCTGACGATTCACGAGATCAAGGACATCAACCGTCACATGTCCATCGGCGAGGCCAAGGCCCGCCGCGCCAAGAAGGAAATGGTCGAGGCCAATCTGCGGCTGGTGATTTCCATCGCCAAGAAATACACCAACCGGGGTCTGCAATTCCTCGACCTGATCCAGGAGGGCAACATCGGCCTGATGAAGGCGGTGGACAAATTCGAATACCGGCGCGGCTACAAGTTCTCGACCTACGCCACTTGGTGGATTCGCCAGGCGATTACCCGTTCGATCGCTGATCAGGCCCGCACCATCCGCATTCCGGTGCATATGATCGAAACCATCAACAAGCTAAATCGGATTTCGCGGCAGATGCTGCAGGAGATGGGCCGCGAGCCAACCCCGGACGAACTGGCCCGGCGCATGGAAATGCCGGAAGACAAGGTCCGCAAGGTGATGAAGATCGCCAAGGAGCCGATTTCGATGGAAACGCCCATTGGCGATGACGAGGATTCGCACCTGGGCGATTTTATTGAAGATATTAGTGTGTTGTCGCCAGTGGACGCGGCCACGGTCGAGGGCTTGCGCGAAGCGACCCGCGAGGTGTTGGCGACGCTGACCCCGCGCGAGGCCAAGGTGTTGCGGATGCGATTCGGGATCGACCTGCCGACCGATCACACGCTGGAGGAGGTCGGCAAACAGTTCGACGTAACCCGCGAACGGATTCGGCAGATCGAAGCCAAGGCGCTACGCAAGTTGCGGCATCCGAACCGTTCGGAGCAGTTGCGCAGTTTTCTGGATTTGGAATGAACTGGTGGCGGAAAGCCCGGCCGGCGGTTAAAATCGCCATCGTTCAGGGCCCTTAGCTCAACGGTCAGAGCAGGGGACTCATAATCCCTTGGTTGTAGGTTCGAGTCCTACAGGGCCCACCAGTAAAAACAAATGCTTACGGAAATAGCGGTAAGCCTTTTTTCTTCATGGCTAGTGGGGCGTCTGGTTTGCCCATCGCCATAACTACCTGTCCGGTTGCAACGAAGGCGGCAGACCCATAACGGCCCCGGAACCGCCCAAGCGATGGCGTCGTTCCCAAGCCCGCTGGCGCCGTGCCGCGCGCTTGCCACCCCACTCGAAAGGAGTAGGGGCTCTATTCCAGCCGCGCCCCACCGCCTCCAACCAGGCCATGATTGGTTCGGGATTCTCGGGGTGCTGTCTCGACAGCGCGCGGCTCACCACAATCCGCTGCATCGACTCGGCCATTCAACCAACTGCCTCCCAGAGGGGTATACCTTCACCCGCACCTGCCCGGTGGCCGGATGAAACAAGGTCAACAGCTTGGCCGTCCCGCCCCGGCCATTCAAGACCACAAGGATTGCAATAAATCTTCAAGGGGTTCCCCATGCACCGTCTGCTGTCCCTGTTGGCCCTGCTGGCGCTGCTGCTGTCGGTCAGCGCCCACGCGTTCGAGGATACGCCGCTCGCCGTGGCGGCGGCCCAGTATCTGCAACTCATTCGCGATAGCCGCGCCACCGGCCAGCCGCCGGCCACTCTGCCGCAACAGGCCGAGCAGCAGGCGGCGCGCAAAGACTGGACCGCCGCCATCGCCAGTCAGGAAACCGCCATCGCCGCCGGCGCCGATCAGGCCGCGGCGTGGCTGAGCCTGGGCCAGCTCTGGCAAAACCAGGCGGAACATCCGAAGGACGATGATGCCCGCAAGCGCGCCCAGGAGCGGACCCGACAGTCGGCCTGGAACGCCTACCAGGCGGCGCGCGCCCCGTTCGAGCGCGCCCGCGCCCTGTTCCGGCTGGGTGAACTGTACGACCGCGACAAGGAACCGAAAAAAGCCCTCGCCGCTTTCCGCGAGGGGCTGGACCTGGAGGACAACCCACGAATCGCCAAGCGCTATCAGGAACTGGCCGACGCCAACGCTTTCCAGATCAAGGGGGTCGAGGTCGAGTCGGAGAGCGCTACCCCGAAAATCTGTCTGAAGTTTTCCGATGTCCTTGCCAAGGGCCGGCAGGTTCGTTACGAGGATTATCTGGTCATTCAACCGGCCATTCAGCCGGTGGTCGGCGCCCGGGAACAGCAATTGTGCGTGGAGGGCGTCCGCCACGGTCAGAGCTACACGATCACGGCGCGGGCCGGCATCCCGTCGGCGGCCGGCGAAAAAACCCGCGTTGGCCAGGACTTCACCGCCACGGTCGAGGATCGCAAGCCGACCCTGGGATTTCGCGGCGCCGGCTACGTGCTGCCCAAGACCAGCGGCCAGCAGTTGCCGCTGACCAGCGTCAATCTGGACGCGGCGCGGGTGCGGGTGCTGCGCGTCAACGACCGCAATCTGTTGCAGCAGATCATGGATCGTCGCCTGAGCAACCCGCTGGACGGCTACGACATCAGCCGGGTCGCCAAGAATTCCGGTGAACTGTTGTGGGAGGGTACGCTGACCCTGGCCAGCGGCGAGCGCAATCAGGACGCAACCACCGCCGTGCCGATCAACGAGATCCTGCGCGACCCGCGGCCGGGCATCTACATCGTGGCCGCCGAGCCGGTCAAGGAAGACCCGGACAGCTACGAGAACCGGGCCACGCAATGGCTGGTGGTGTCCGACATCGGCCTGTTCACGCTGCGCGGCAACGACGGGCTGCACGTCTTCGCCCGTTCGCTGGCCACCGCCAAGCCGCTGGCCGGCATCGACCTGCGGCTATACGCCCGCAACAACGGCGAACTGGGGAAGGCCGTCACCGACGGCAAGGGCTACGTCCGCCTCGATCCGGGCCTGCTGCGCGGCGGCGGCGGGCGCGAGCCGGCGCTGCTGATGGCTTACGGCGGCGACGACTACAACTTTCTCGATTTGACCAAGCCAGCGTTCGATCTTAGCGACCGGGGCGTCGAAGGCCGCGCCGCGCCGGGAGCGGTGGATGCGTTCCTCTATACCGAGCGCGGGGTTTACCGGCCTGGCGAGACGGTGGAATTGATGACGCTGGTCCGCGACAGCCGCGGCTACGCCCTGCCGGACGCGCCGTTGACCCTCAAGCTGTTCCGTCCCGACGAGGTGGAAGCCGGGCAACCGAAACCGGGCAAACCGGCGCTGGGCGGTTATCACGTCCAACTACCGCTGGCGTCGAACGCCCGCACCGGCGCGTGGACGGTCAAGGCGTATGCCGACCCCAAGGGCGAGCCGGTGGGACAGGTCAGCTTCCAGGTCGAGGATTTTGTGCCGCAGCGGCTGAAGCTGGAGCTGAGTTCCGCCGCGCCGGTGCTGAAACCGGGCGAGCCGGCGATGGTGGATATCAGCGGCCGCTTCCTGTACGGCGCGCCGGCGGCCAATCTCAAGGCCGAAGCCGAAGTGGTGCTGAACGAAGACCCCAACCCTTACCCTGCTTTCCCCGGCTACCGCTTCGGGCTGGCGCAGGACAGTTGGACCGCGCAACGTTTCCCGGTGGCCTTGGCCGGCACCGATGCCCAGGGCAAGGCCCAGGCCCAGGTGACGTTAAGCGAGACCCCCGACACCAGCCGGCCGTTGCAGGCGCGGCTGCGGGTGTCGCTGTTCGAACCCGGCGGTCGGCCAGTGACCCGCAGTCTGAACCTGCCCTACCGCGCCCAGCCGTTCGCCATCGGCATCAAGCCGCGCTTCGGCGATGACGGGGTGCCCTTGGGTCAGGAGGCCGGTTTCGACGTGATCGCGCTCGATCCGCTGGGCCAGCCGCTGGCCAGAAGCGGGCTGCGCGCCGAACTGGTGCGCGAGGACCATGAGTATTACTGGTATTACGGCGACAGCCGTTGGAACTACAAACTGGTGATCCGCGATGGCGCGCCGGTGACCAGCCAGACCCTCAACGTGGCCGCCGAACAACCGGCCACTGTCGCTCAACGTCTCTCGGACTGGGGCTATTACCGGCTGGACGTGATCGATCCGAACAGCGGAGTGGCCTCCAGCGTGCGTTTCACCGTCGGCTGGTTCGAAAGTCCCAGCGAGAACGGCGACACGCCCGACCAGATGAAGGTGACGCTGAACCAGCCGCGCTACCAGGCGGGCGAGACCGCCAAGGTCTTCGTCCGGGCGCCGTTCGCCGGCGAAGTCTTGCTGAACGTGATCGGCGACCGGCTTTGGTTGAGCAAAGCGGTCAGTGTCCCGGCGGACGGGACGACGGTGGAACTGCCGATTCCCGCCGAGTGGGGGCCGGGGGTCTATATCTCCGCCACCGCCTTCCGCCCGGCGGACAATGCCACCCAACGCGGGCCGGGCCGGGCCATCGGCGTCGCTTGGGTGGGACTGGACCCCGCGCCGCGCACCCTGAACGTCGCGCTGACCGCCCCGACCGAGTGGAAACCGCGCCAGACCGTGGAACTGCCGGTGACGGTGACCGGCATCGAATCCGGTCAGCCGGCGTATTTGACCGTCGCCGCCGTGGACGAGGGCATCCTGCAACTGACCGACTTCGCCACGCCGGACCCGGTGCGCTACTTCCTTGGCAAGCGTCGGCTGGGGATGCAACTGCTCGATCTGTACGGCAAGCTGATCGAAGCCGGCGGCCGGCCGGGGCAACTCAAGGTCGGCGGCGACGCCGACAGCCGGCAACTGGACGGTTCCGGGGTGCGCACGGTGAAAACCCTCGCGCTGTTCTCCGGGCCGGTGGCGCTGGACGCCAGCGGTCAGGCGAAAATTCCGCTGGTCCTGCCCGATTTCAACGGTCAGTTGCGGCTGATGGCGGTGGCCTGGGACCGCAACCGGCTGGGCCGGGCCGAGGCCGCGCCGCTGGTGCGCGACCCGCTGGTGGCGCGCGTTTACCTGCCGCGCTTCCTGGCGCCGGAGGACGAAAGCCGGGTCACCGTGACCGTGCAGAACCTGAGCGCCCCGCCCGGCGAGTACCATATCCGGCTGAGCGCCGACGGCGCGGCGGCGGTCACCGAACCGGCGACGTTTACCTTCACGGTCGCCGATTCCGCCGTGCAGAATTCCGCGAGTCAGACCTTTACCCTGCGCGGGTTGCAACCGGGCGTTGGCCAAGTGCGCCTGCATCTGGACGGGCCGAACGGCTTCCAACTGGTGCGCGAGTCCGAAATTGGCGTGCGGCCGGCCCAGGCTATCACGACCACTCGCACCGCCGGGCGCTTGAATCCCGGTGAGTCCTTGCGGGTCGGCAATGAATTGTTGCGCGATGTTCTGCCCGGCACTGGCCAAGCCCGGTTGAGCTTCGCCAGCCGGCCCAATCTCAACGTGCCCGAACTGCTGGCGGAACTGGACCGCTATCCCTACGGCTGTCTGGAGCAGACCACCAGCCGCGCTTTGCCCCTGCTGTACTTCAATCAGGTGGCCGCCGTCTGGGTCGGCCAAAACGCCACCGAGGCCGGCTTGCGGGCGCGGGTACAGGAGGCGATCCAGCGCATTTTAACCTTGCAGGACGCCGGCGGCGGCTTCGGACTGTGGAGTCCCGACAGCAACGTCGAGAATTGGTTGTCGGCCTATGCCATGGACTTTCTGGTGCGCGCCCGGCAGGAACAGTATCTGGTCCCGGAATCGGCGTACCAGCACGGGTTGAAGTATTTGCAGGAGCAGTTGAACCGGGATGAGTTCGAGGAGCAGCACCTCGGCTGGCGAGCCTATGCCCTGTACGTGCTGGCGCGGGTACAGAAGGCGGCCATCGGCGATTTGCGCTATCTGCACGACAATCATCGGCAAAAGCTGCCGAGCGCGCTGGCCCAGGCGCAACTGGGCGCGGCGCTGGCCCGCTACGGCGAACTGGGCCGGGCCGGGGAAGCGTTCACCGCCGCGTTGAACCGGTCGGGCCGGGTCGAGGCGCGCGATTACGGCAGTCCGCTGCGCGACCGGGCGGCGCTGCTGGCGCTGCTGGCCGAGTCGGGACTGTTGCCGGAGCGGATTCCACCACTGGCCGAGCAAGTAGCCGCCGAGTTCAACCAGCGTCGCTACGCCAGCACCCAGGAACAAGCCTGGCTGCTGCTGGCGGCCCAGGCGCTGCTGAAACAGCCTGGTCAAACCCAGTTGGCGGTGGATGGCCAAACGACGACCGCCGATCCGTTCTATCTGGCGCCGACGGTGGCGCAACTGGCCAAGGGGTTGACCGTGGTCAATCAGGGGGATCGGCCGGCGTGGACCACGACGAACCTGAGCGGGGTGCCGGTTGCGCCGCAACCGCCGGCGCAGGAGGGCTTCACCCTCAGCCGGCGTTACTACACCCGCGCCGGCAAGGAGGTCGACCCGGCCCGGATTCGCCAGAACGATCTACTGGTGGTGGTCATCACCGGCGCGGCGCAGGGCCGCGAGCAGCAACAGGCGCTGGTGGTGGATCTGCTGCCGGCGGGGCTGGAAATCGAGAACGCCCGGCTGGCGCACAACGCCTCGACCACCGAGATTGGCTGGTTGCCCGAACTGAGCGAAACCGTGCATACCGAATTCCGCGACGACCGTTTCGTGGCGGCGCTGGATTTTGAAGCCGACGACAAGCGGAAATTCACCTTGGCCTATCTGGTCCGGGCGGTGACGCCGGGCGTCTACCGGCAGCCGGCGGTGTATGTGGAGGATATGTACAAGCCGTGGCAGTTCGGGCGCGGGGCAGTGGGAACGGTGAAGGTGGAGTGATATGACGGTATATGGACAAGAGTGAACTCCGCGCCGAACTTGCCCAGGGCGAAAGCCAGCATCGGGAATTCAAGCGTCAGCTCGACAACCCGGAAAGCGTGGCCGGTGAAATCGTGGCCTTCGCCAACAGCGACGGTGGCAGTTTGTATTTCGGCGTGGCCGACGACGGTTCCATTATTGGTCTGCAGGATAGCGCCACGGTTTTCCAGTCCCTGACCCACCTGTGCCGGGATCGCTGCATTCCGCCGATCAGCCCGGTGTTGGAGCAGTACGCCCTCGAAGACCGCGAGATCGTGGTTTTGACGGTGATGCCGGCGTTGAACCGGCTGAAGCCGTACCGCACCGCCGGGGGCCGGTTTTATCTCCGGGTTGGCCGGGATAAGAAGGACGCCACTGGACGGGAACTGGTGCGGATCGCCCAGGCGGCTGGCGAACTGCATTACGACGAAAGCCCGGTGTGGGGGACGACGCTGAACGATCTGTCGCGGGAGGCGTTCGCCGCTTATCACGAGGCGCAGTTTGGTCTGCCGCTGGCGGAGCAACTGGAACAAAGCCAGTTGCCGCTGGAACAGTTGCTGCGCCATCTGCGCCTGGCGGAAGCCGTTGATGGCGAGTGGTTGCTGACGGTGGCGGGACTGCTGATGTTCGGCGCCGAGCCGCAACGGTTCATGCCGCACAGCCGACTGTCGGCGGTGGCCTTCGCCGGCCCGGACGAGGATGCCGACATTCTGGACCGGCGGGAGATTACCGGACGCCTGCCGGCGATCATCGAGGATGTTCGGCTGTTTCTGCAACGGAACATCCGCCAGCCGGCGCGGGAACTGGGATTCCGGCGCGAGGACATTCTGTTGTACGACCGTAAGGCGCTGGGCGAGGCGGTGGTCAACGCCATCGCCCACCGGGATTATAGCCTGAGCGGCTCGCAAATCCGGCTGTTCGTGTTCCCCGACCGGGTGGAGGTGCGTAGTCCGGGGCGGTTGCCGAATTCGGTGACGCTGGACAACATCCGGCTGGGCGTCCATGCCGAGCGCAACCGGCGACTGGCGACGCTGCTGACGCAACTGGGCTACATGAGCGCCATCGGCACCGGCATCCCGCGCCTGATTATCCGCCTGTCGCGGTTGCTGTCGGGGCGGGAGCCGGAGTTCGAGTTGGTGGGGGAGGAGTTGCGGGTCAGGATTTGGGCGAAGCCGGAAATCCGGTAGTGGGGAAATCCGGCGGAGTTTCCAGGCAGGTTCCCGGTTCCCGGTAACCCGTGGCGTCTGCTGCCGGTTTTACAGTCGCCATCGGCGGCGGGGTCTGGTATCGTGTAGCGTCTTTTCGCAACCCCCCATCCCGGCATGACCCGATTCATTTTCATCACTGGCGGCGTGGTCTCCTCGCTCGGCAAGGGCATCGCCGCTGCCTCGCTGGCGGCGGTCCTCGAAGCCCGGGGCCTGAAGGTCACCCTGATCAAGCTCGACCCCTACATCAACGTCGATCCCGGCACCATGAGTCCGTTCCAGCACGGCGAGGTGTTCGTGACCAGCGACGGGGCGGAAACCGATCTCGATCTCGGCCATTACGAGCGCTTTGTCTGCCTGACCGCCACCCGGCGCAACAACTTCACCACCGGGCGTATCTACGAGAACGTGATCCGCAAGGAACGGCGTGGCGACTACCTCGGCGGCACGGTGCAGGTGATCCCGCACATCACCGACGAGATCAAGCGCTGTATCCGGCTGGGCGCCGGCGAGGCCGACATCGCCCTGGTGGAAGTCGGCGGCACGGTGGGCGACATCGAGTCGCTGCCGTTCCTGGAGGCCATCCGCCAGATGGGCCTGGAGTTGGGCCGCGACCGTTCGCTGTTCATCCACCTGACCCTGGTGCCCTACATCAAGTCTTCCGGCGAACTCAAGACCAAGCCCACCCAGCACTCGGTCAAGGAACTGCGCTCCATCGGTATCCAGCCCGACATGCTGATGTGCCGCTCGGATCGGGAAGTACCCACCGACGAACGCCGCAAGATTGCCCTGTTCACCAACGTCGAACCCAAGGCGGTCATCAACGTCCCCGACGCCGACACCATCTACCGGATTCCGCTGCTGCTGCACGCCCAGGGCGTGGACGACATCGTCGCCCGCAAGCTGCGGCTGGACCACCTGCCGGCGGCCCAGCTCGCCGACTGGGAGCGGGTGGTGCGGGCCATCGAAACCGCCACCGATACGGTGGATATCGCCATGGTCGGCAAATATGTGGACCTGGCCGACGCCTATAAATCGCTGAACGAGGCCCTGCTCCACGCCGGTATCCAAACCCATACCCAGGTCCACATCCGCTATGTGGACTCCGAGCGCATCGAGCGGGAGGGCGCCGCCGTTCTGGAGGGGATGGACGCCATCCTGGTGCCGGGCGGCTTTGGCCGGCGCGGCATCGAGGGCAAGATCGCGGCGGTGCGTTATGCCCGCGAGCGCCGAATTCCCTACCTCGGCATCTGCTTGGGGATGCAGGCGGCGGTCATCGAGTTCGCCCGTCACGTCGCCAGCCTGGAGGGCGCGCACAGCACCGAATTCCGCCCGGACACCCCGCATCCGGTCATCGCGCTCATCGCCGAGTGGCTGGAGGAGGACGGCACCGTGCAGCAACGCCGGGAAGGGGGCGATCTGGGCGGCACCATGCGGCTGGGCGCGCAGCCCTGCCAACTGGTCGCCGACAGCCTGGCCCGTCGGACCTACGGCAAGGACGTGGTCACCGAGCGCCACCGCCACCGCTACGAATTCAACAACCGCTACCGGGAACCGCTCCACGCTGCCGGCATGATTTTCTCCGGCTATTCGCTGGACGGCCAACTGGTGGAAATGATCGAACTGCCCGACCATCCCTGGTTTCTCGGCTGCCAGTTCCACCCGGAATTTACCTCCACCCCGCGCGCCGGCCATCCGTTGTTCCAGGGCTTCGTCACGGCGGCGATCCGGCAGCGCCAGCAACATCGCCAGGAGGCGGGTCCGGCATGATGAAACTCTGCGGTTTCGAGGTCGGCCTGGACCGGCCGCTGTTCCTGATCGCCGGCCCCTGCGTGATCGAATCCGAGTCCCTGGCGCTGGAGACCGCCGGCCGGCTCAAGGAGATCGCCGGGCGCCTGGGCATCCCGTTCATCTATAAGTCCTCGTTCGACAAGGCCAACCGTTCCTCGCATCAGAGCTATCGCGGCCCCGGGCTGGAGGAAGGGTTGAAGATCCTGGAAAAGGTCAAGGCCGAAATCGGTGTGCCGGTGCTGACCGACGTGCATGAGTACACGCCGCTGGCCGAAGTCGCCGCTGTGGCCGACGTGTTGCAGACCCCAGCGTTCCTGTGCCGGCAAACCGATTTCATCCAGAACGTCGCCCGCCAGGGCCGGCCGGTCAACATCAAGAAAGGCCAGTTTCTGTCGCCCTGGGACATGCGCAACGTGGTCGCCAAGGCGCGCATCGCCGGCAACGATCACCTCATGGTCTGCGAGCGCGGGGCGTCCTTTGGCTACAATAATCTGGTATCCGACATGCGCGCCCTGATGGTGATGCGCGCCACCGGCTGTCCGGTGGTGTTCGATGCCACCCATTCGGTGCAACTGCCGGGCGGCCAAGGCAACGTCTCCGGCGGCCAGCGCGAGTTCGTGCCGGTGCTGGCGCGGGCGGCGGTGGCGGCGGGCGTTTCCGGGCTGTTCATGGAAACCCATCCCGATCCGGATAAAGCCTTGAGCGATGGCCCCAACGCTTGGCCGCTGGACCGGATGGAGCCGCTGCTGGCGACGCTCAAGGCGCTGGACGAGGTGGTCAAGCGCCACGGCTTTCTGGAAATCGGACTAAACTGATAGCACCCAATCTTTTACATCCACGCAGACACATCCAGAGGAGTTTGAAAATGTCAAAAATCAAGTCCATTCAGGGCCGTGAGATTCTCGATTCGCGCGGCAACCCGACCATAGGCGTAGACGTGGTGCTGGAATCCGGCGCCAAGGGCAGCGCGATGGTGCCGTCCGGCGCGTCCACCGGCAGCCGCGAGGCGTTGGAACTGCGCGACGGCGACAAGGGCCGCTATCTCGGCAAGGGCGTGCTTAAGGCGGTCGCCAACGTCAACGGCGAACTGCGCAACGCCCTGGTCGGGGTGGAAGCCGTCAACAATCAGGCCGCCATCGACGAGAAGATCATCGCCCTGGATGGTACCCCCACCAAGAGCCGGTTGGGCGCCAACGCCCTGCTGGGCGTATCGATGGCGGTCGCTCACGCCGCCGCCGCCGAACTGGGCGTACCGCTGTACAAGTACCTGAATCCCACTGGCCCGTATACCCTGCCGGTGCCGATGATGAACATCCTCAACGGCGGCGCTCACGCCGACAACAACGTGGACATTCAGGAATTCATGATCATGCCGGTCGGCGCGCCCAGCTTCCGCGAGGCGCTGCGCTGGGGCGCCGAAGTGTTCCATGCGCTGAAAGCGGTGCTGAAGAAGCAGGGCTTGAACACGGCGGTCGGCGATGAAGGTGGTTTCGCTCCCAACCTGTCATCCAACGAAGCGGCGCTGGATGTGGTGATGGAAGCCATTAAACAGGCGGGCTACGTTCCGGGTAAGGACATCTACCTGGCGCTGGACTGCGCCAGTTCCGAGTTCTACAAGAACGGCAAGTACGTGCTGGAGGGCGAGGGTTCCTTCACCTCCGCCGAATTCGCCGCCAAGTTGGCTGATTGGGCGGCTCGCTATCCCATCGTCTCCATCGAAGACGGCATGGACGAATCGGATTGGGACGGCTGGGCGGAACTGACTCGCCTGCTGGGCAAGAAAATCCAGTTGGTTGGCGACGATCTGTTCGTCACCAATACCTCGATCCTCAAGCGCGGCATCGACCAGGGCATCGCCAACTCGATCCTGATCAAGGTCAACCAGATTGGCACCCTGACCGAGACTTTGGCGGCGATCAACATGGCGGCGGCGGCGGGCTACACCTCGATCTCCTCGCACCGCTCCGGCGAAACCGAGGACACCACGATTGCCGATCTGGCCGTGGCGACCGCCGCCAGCCAGATCAAGACCGGCTCGCTCAGCCGTTCCGACCGCGTCGCCAAGTACAACCGGCTGCTGGTGATCGAGGAAGAACTGGGTACTGCCGTCACCTATCCGGGCAAGGCCGCGTTCAACGTGTTCCCAGGCTGAATCTGAGGCCCTGACGGCGACTGCGGTTCCGGTCCCGTCGTTTTAACCCCAACCGCGCCTTTCCGTCGTTCCGTCCCGATCGTGGGGGGAGGACGGGGAGGCGCTGATTTATTCAGCCACCGCGCGCCCCATGGTCCATTCCACCGAGCAAGGATTGAAACTGCAACTTCTGGCGGTCGCGCTGATCGCGGCGCTGGTGCTTCTGCACTATTTGCTCTGGATTGACGAAGACGGCGTGCGCCAGACTCATACCCTGCGCATCAGCATTCGCGCCCAGACCGAGGAAAACGCGGAACTGGCCGAGCGCAACCGCGCACTGGCAGCCGAGGTCGAGGATCTGAAACTGGGGTTGATGGCTATCGAGGAACGGGCGCGTTCCGACATGGGCATGATCCGTCCGGACGAAACCTTCTACCGCCTGCTTGAGAAACCCTTGTTGCCAGTGGTGACACCGCACAAATCCACTCCACCCACCAAGCCCGCACCGTCAGCCAAACCCCCTGCGCTAGCGGCCAAGCCTCCAACGTCAGCAGCCAAGCCGGTGTTACCGACCAAACCGCCAGCGCCAGCCGCCAAACCTCCGACGCAGCCTCCCAAACCATCGGCGCCCACCGCCAAGCCTGCGTCGCCAGCCAAACCCCCGGCGCCCGCCGCCAAGCCCACCGCGCCATGACTAGCGTGCGCCACTGGGCGTTGGTCCCCGCCGCCGGCGTCGGCAAGCGCATGGGTTCAGCCATCCCCAAGCAATATTTACCCTTGATCGACCGACCGGTCATCGCCCATGCCCTTGCAACCCTGCTGAATCATCCGTGTATTGACGGCGTGGTCGTCGCCATCAGCGCCGAGGATGAATGGTGGCCGATGGTCGCCGCCGAATTTGCCGTCGCCAAGCCACCGCGAGTCGTCACGGGCGGCGCGGAACGCTGCCATTCGGTATTGAATGGGTTGGAAGCGCTGCGGGAATGGGCCGCGCCGAGCGATTGGATATTGGTCCACGACGCCGTCCGGCCCTGTCTGACCACCGAGGATCTGGACCGGTTGTTAGCCGAACTGGCGGACGACCCGGTGGGTGGGTTGCTCGCCGTGCCGGTGCGGGACACGTTGAAGCAAGCGGACACCGCCGGGCGGATCGCTGCGACGGTGGACCGTTCGCGGCTGTGGCACGCGCTGACTCCGCAGATGTTCCGATTAGGGATGCTACGCGATGCGCTATGCATGGCGCTGGACCATGGGTTGCTGGTGACGGATGAAGCGGCGGCGATGGAAGCGGCCGGTTTTGCCCCCCGGTTGGTCGAGGGGCGGGCGGACAATCTGAAAATTACTCGACCGGAGGATCTGGCGCTGGCGGAGTTTTATCTCGGCCGCCGGGTCGCCGCCGGCTGAACCTTGACGGGAGAGCGCCATGCGTATCGGTCACGGTTTTGACGTTCACGCTTTCGGCCCGGGCGAGTTCATCACCCTGGGCGGCGTTCGCATCCCGCATACCCACGGATTGATCGCCCATTCTGACGGTGACGTGCTGCTGCACGCGCTGTGCGACGCCTTGCTGGGCGCGGCCGGGCTGGGCGACATCGGCCAGCACTTTCCCGACAGCGGCGCGGAATTCAAGGGTATCGACAGCCGCGTTCTGCTGCGGCAAGTGGTGGCGCTACTGCGGGAACAGGGCCTGACGGTGGGTAACGCGGACGCCACGATCATCGCCCAAGCCCCGCGTATGGCCCCGCACATCCCCGCCATGCGCGAACGCATCGCCGCCGATCTGGCCATCGCCCCGGACCGGGTCAACGTCAAGGCCACGACCACCGAACGGCTGGGTTACATTGGGCGCGGCGAGGGTATCGCCGTTCACGCCGTGGCGCTGCTGGTCTGACGAACGGGCACTTCGCGGACTACGGTCGGCGCTCCGGCTCCCGCGATTCGGCGGCCAACGGTTCGCTCAAGTCCTCGTACAGCGTCTCCACCGGGCAGTCCAGGTCGACGCTGTCCAGGCGTAGCCGCCCGCCGGGACCGATGTTGTCCACCCACCATTGTCCGTCCCGCCTCCGGTAGATTTGGACCCGGATCCGCTCCTGGTCCACCAGCACGTATTCCCGCAGGCTGTCCAGTTGCTGGTAAGCAGCGAATTTGTCGCCCAGGTCGTAGGCGGCGGTGCTGTCCGACAGCACCTCGACCACCAGCACCGGCGAACGCTTGACGAGGCGGTCGGCGCGGTCGCTCTCGGCGCAGGTCACCTGCACATCGGGATAGAAACCGCAGTCCGCCGCTTCCACCCGCACCTTAACCTCGGCCATGTACGCCCGGCAGGGCGTACCGCGCACATGCTGGCGTAGCAGCGTGTAGAAATTGCCGGAGATTTCGTTGTGCCGGTCGGTGGTTCCGGCCATGGCGAACACCTCGCCGCGCACGTACTCGTGGCGCTGCGGCTGGCGCTGTTCCCATTCCAGATAATCGTTGTAAGTGAAGGCGAGGCGTTGTGCGGGCTGGGACATGACCGAACTCCTACAAGATCAATAATGGCCAAAGCGTAGCACAGAGCGTTCCTTGGCCACGTGTTGTTCGAGACGATTGGGCAGTTCACTTCGATGCTGTCCAAGCATAGCCGGCCGCCAGAACCGATCCTCCACCACCGGCACCGGTAAGCGTTTGATCCGGGCGAGCTTATCGCGTCAATACTGGTGTGACAGTGTGCTGGAGTTTCCCCTATTTTTCGAGAGGCATTGATTTTTATAAGCGTAAATTTTGCCTTGAGCATCGGCGCACAAGTTTAACTATTTGAATATAAAAGTTTTTTATTGGATGGTACAAGGAGGGGTGTGGTAGAATTCAGCAAGATCCCGTTTTGCCGGTCGGCGGCGCTAACCATCGCGCCTAATCTTTACCATTGAAAAGAGGTGATATCGTGCATAACCCCTCCAACCCATCCCTTCGCTTCTTTTATTCAGAGGAACTCCATGCAAAAACCCTCCAATTGCTTGATACGCTTGAGCAAGCCGAAGATCCCAAAAAACACCGGGGAGCGCTGGGAGAACTCGTTGTGGAATTGACCAATACCGGAATGGACTACTATTTTATCAAGCCGCTACAGTTGGCCGGGGTGGGCTTTATGGTGCAACAGTCCGCCAATCTCAGCATGGCAGCCGCGCTAAAGATCATAGGCTCAGTGATCCGCAACATCATCGGCCGCATGGATAAGGCCCAGTTAATCGTAGTGTGCGGTTATATTCGGCAACTCATGCTTTGATCGCGCAATGATTTCTCTCCCCTACGCTCACGGTCAACCGCATTCGAGCGGCCGACCGCGCGCCGTCCCCGAGGATTTCCAGGTCCGTGAGGAGATTCCTTTTACCTTGGACGGCGCCGGCGAACATGTCTGGTTGTGGGTGCGCAAGCGTGACGCCAACACCGACTGGGTGGCGCGGCAACTGGCGCAACGGGCGGGTGTTCCGTCTGGCGCGGTGAGCTACGCCGGCCTCAAGGACCGTCACGCCGTCACCGAACAGTGGTTCTCGGTACATCTGCCCGGCAAGACCGATCCCGACTGGAGCGCCGATCCGCATCCCGATTTCATCGTGCTGAAAGCGGTGCGTCATTCCCGCAAGCTGCGGCGCGGCGCGCTGAGCGGGAACGCCTTCCGCATCGTGCTCCGCGAGCTGGACGGTGATCCGGCTGAACTGACGGCGCGGTTGAAACTGGTCGACACGACCGGTGTGCCCAACTACTTCGGCGAACAGCGCTTCGGCCACGAGGGCGGCAATCTGGAACGCGCCGAGGCGATGTTGCGCGGTGAGTTGAAGGTGCGCGACCGGCATCAACGCGGGTTATATTTATCCGCCGCGCGCTCGGCGCTGTTCAATGCGGTGCTGGCGCGACGGGTGACCGAGGGGACGTGGAATCAGGCATTGCCGGGTGAGGTGTTGATGCTGGCCGGAAGTCACAGCATCTTCGCAGTCGACGAAGTGGACGAAACGATCCGCCAGCGGATCGCCACTTTCGACCTGCATCCCACCGGGCCGCTGTGGGGCGCTGGGGAGCTACGCAGCGGCGGCCCGGTTCGGGAACTGGAGGAAGCGGTGGCGGCGACGCTGCCGGTATTCCGCGACGGGCTGACGGCGGCGGGGCTGACGCAGGAACGCCGGGCGCTGCGGCTGGCGGTGCGCGACGCGACGCTGGAATTTCTCGATGCGCAAACCGCCGTGCTGAACTTCAAGCTCCCGGCCGGCGCTTACGCCACCACGGTATTGCGCGAACTGGCGCGGTTGGCGACTTGAAAGCACGCCGCCGAGTCGGCCCAATCCTCGGGCAAGGTATCCCCGACGGCTGATTTCAGGCTACCATGACGTATTCATCCGACCGGAATTTCCACATGGCCAAACGTACTCCCCTGTATGCCCGCCACGCCGCCCTGGGGGCGAATCTGGTGGATTTCGGCGGCTGGGACATGCCGCTGCATTACGGCTCGCAGATTGACGAACATCACCGGACGCGCCGTGCCGCCGGCTTGTTCGACGTGTCGCACATGACCATTGTGGACTTCGCCGAACCTGCATCCACCCGCGCCCTGTTGCGCTACCTGCTGGCCAACGACGTCGCCCGCTTGTATCCCAGCAAGGCGCTGTACACTTGCATGTTGAATGAAGCCGGCGGGGTCATCGACGATCTGATCGTCTATGACCGGGGAAAGATCGGCTACCGGCTGGTGCTGAACGCCGCTACCCGCGATAAGGATCTGGCCTGGATCGGGCCTATCGCCGAACGTTTCGGCGTGGTTTGGCGCGAACGCAAAGATTTGGCGATGCTGGCGGTGCAGGGACCGGAGGCGTTGGCAAAGCTGGAAACCACTCTTGGCGCGGACACGGTAGCCGCGGTTCGCGCGCTCAAGCCGTTTCATGCGCTGGAAGCTGGCGGCCTGTTCGTCGCCCGCACCGGCTACACCGGCGAGGACGGGGTGGAAATCATGCCGCCCGCCACCGAAGCGCCCGAACTCTGGGACCGGATTCTCGCCGCCGGTGTCGCGCCCTGCGGACTGGGCGCCCGCGACACCCTGCGGCTGGAAGCCGGCATGAGCCTGTACGGTAGCGATATGGACGAAACCACCACCCCGCTGGTGTCCGGGCTGGGCTGGACCGTGGCCTGGGAACCGGCGGAGCGCGACTTTATCGGTCGCGCCGCGCTGGAACGGCAACGGGCCGCCGGTGTACCACAAACCTTCGTCGGTCTGGTGCTGGAGGAGCGCGGCGTGCTGCGCGGCCACCAGCACGTTTACGCCGGCGACCGCGAAATCGGCCAGATCACCAGCGGTACCTTTTCCCCCACCCTGAGCCGCGCCATCGCCCTGGCGCGAGTCGAAGCCGGCGTGGGCGAACGCTGTCAGGTGGACATCCGCGGCAAGCGCCTGCCGGCGCGGGTGGTCAAGCCGCCGTTCGTCCGCCATGGGCGTGCCCTGATCGACTAAACCCTATCTTTCCCCGAAGCGTTGTTGTGAGGATCCGAGCATGAGCAGCATGATTCCCGCCGAACTGCGTTACACCGAGTCCCACGAATGGGTGCGCGCCAACGACGATGGCACCATCACCGTGGGCATCACCGATCACGCCCAGCACCTGCTCGGCGATCTGGTTTTCGTGGAAATCCCGGAAACGGGCCGCGCCGTGGCCGCCGCCGAAAGCTGCGCGGTGGTCGAGTCGGTCAAGGCCGCCTCGGACGTGTACAGCCCGCTGGATGGCGTCGTCGTGGAAGTGAACGAGGCGCTGGCCGACAGCCCGGAACTGATCAATCAGGATCCGTATGGCGAGGGCTGGATTTTCCGGCTCAAGACCGCCGCCGCGCTGGACGGACTACTGGACGCCAGGGCTTATGAAACCATCGCCATAGCCGATGACGAGGACGAAGACGCCAGTTCGCTGGCCAATCCCAAATTGGTCGATTGACCGGGGGCGCATCGCTTATGCCGTTCATTCCCCACACCCCAGCCGATGTCCAGGCGATGCTGGCCGCCATCGGCGCGCCGAACCTGGAGGCGCTGTTCGACGAAATCCCCCCGGCGTTGCGGATCGGTCAACTGCCGGCCCTGCCGGAAGCCTTGAACGAGTTGCGGGTCAGCCGGTTGATGGATGCGCGGGCGGCGGACTATCCGCGACCCTTGTGCTTCCTGGGCGCCGGCGCTTACGAGCATCACATCCCGGCGGCGGTTTGGGAGATCGTCGGGCGTGGCGAGTTCTACAGCGCCTACACGCCCTATCAGCCGGAAGCCAGTCAGGGTACTTTGCAGGTGCTGTACGAGTACCAGAGCATGATGGCCGGCTTGACTGCTTTGGCCGTTTCCAACGCCTCGCTATACGACGGCGGTTCGGCGCTGGCCGAGGCGTTGTTGATGGCGGTGCGCGCCAACCGCAAGTCCAAGTCCAAACGGATTCTGGTCCCGCGCACTCTGCATCCGCTCTACCGGCGGGCTGCTCATGCCATCGTCCACAATCAGGGCATCGAACTGGTGGAGTTGCCTTACGATCCGGCCGGCGGCCATACTCCGGAGGATGCGCTGGCTCCCCATACCGGGCAGGATTTCGCGGCGCTGGTGATCTCGCAGCCCAATTTCTTCGGGGTGCTGGAGGAAGTGGACGCCCTGACCGATTGGGCGCACCGGCAAAACGCGCTGGTCATCGCGGTGGTCAATCCCACCGCGCTGGCGGTGCTCAAGCCGCCGGGCGAGTGGGGCGCGACCGGCGTGGATATCGCCTGCGGCGACGGTCAGCCCTTGGGATCGCCGCTGTCCTCCGGCGGACCCTACTTCGGCTTCCTGTGCTGCCGGCAGGATCTGGTGCGACAAATGCCGGGCCGGTTGGTGGGCCGCACCGTGGATCTGGATGGCAAACCCGGTTTCACCCTGACCCTGCAAGCCCGCGAGCAGCACATCCGCCGTTCCAAGGCCACGTCCAACATTTGCACCAATCAGGGCTTGATGGTCACCGCCGCCACCCTGTATCTGGCGTTGCTCGGGCCGCATGGACTGGAACAGGTCGCCGCCGCCTGTCATGCGAATACGCGGGCGTTGGTGGAGCAGTTGACGCAGGTTCCGGGCGTGAGCCGGGTTTTCGACCGGCCCGTGTTCCACGAAGCGGTGTTGAAATTGCCGCGCCCGGCGGGCGAAGTGCTGGACGGCTTGCTGGCGCGGAACGTTCTCGGCGGCTTCGATCTGAGCGGCGAATATCCCGAACTGGGCAATGCTCTGCTGGTTTGCGCCACTGAAACCAAGGATGAGACTGATTTGCAGAGGTATGCTGAGGCACTGGCGGAGGTCATTTAATCCGACTGTTACAGCTATTTATCCAGTGTGGCGGCGATGAAACCCAAGGTCTATGTTGAAACCACGGTAATCAGTTATCTGACGGCTTGGCCGAGTCGTGATGTCATCGTCGCCGCGCACCAGCAGATTACCGATGAATGGTGGA
This sequence comes from Candidatus Contendibacter sp., assembly GCA_049290615.1. Taxonomy (GTDB): domain Bacteria; phylum Pseudomonadota; class Gammaproteobacteria; order Competibacterales; family Competibacteraceae; genus Contendibacter. The sequence goes on along the minus strand of JBATNZ010000042.1, from coordinate 5,971 downwards.
GAACGAAACGCCAATCGTTCGATCTGTACGCTTCGCAATTGGTTGTCACGGAAGCTCAGGCGGGTAATCCGGACATGGCCGAGCGGCGGTTATCCGCCTTAACGGAAGTCAAGCTGTTGGAGATTACCCAGGAAACCGTGGAACTGGCGGACGATCTAATTCGTCGTGGACCTGTGCCTGAAAAAGCGGCGGAAGATGCCATTCATATCGCGGTGGCTGTGGTCAACGGTCTTGATTATCTCATCAGTTGGAACTGCAAGCATATTGCCAATGCCAGAATGCGGGATCGAATTGAATGGGTTTGCCGCGCTAGGGGTTATCAGCCGGTGGTTATCTGTACTCCCGAAGAGTTGTTGGAGGATTAACGCCATGTGGAAAGATCCAATTTTGGAGGAAGTACGTAAAGCGCGAGATGATCATGCCGCACGTTTCAATTATGATTTACAACTTATTTATCGGGCGTTAAAGGAAGAAGAAGTAAAAAGCGGACGCGGATTTATCAGGTTGTCGCCCAAGAGGATTGAATCCAGGGAAGAGCGTCTTAAAGAGTCGGAAGCATAAAGTCGGTCGATATCTTAATTTCCAGTTTACTTGGCCCATCACAGTGGTGCGAATTAAAGAGTTAGTCATGTCCCCATCCTATAATCATTCCTATCTGGCTTATCGTATTGCAAAGCTTCTCGACCAGGGGGAAAAATTCAATGTTCATATTGAAGTGACCCTGGATATAGAGGGGGTTGACTACATTCCGGATATTGCTCTGTACGGGAGAAAAAAGATTGACTTTCTGCATGACAAGGTTAAATCAGAGGAGCGGCCGTTGATGGTGGTGGAAATTCTGTCGCTAAAGCAGCCAGTTAACGAGGTGACAGAAAAAATCGAGGTTTATCTCCGCGCGGGTATTAAATCCTGCTGGCTGGTCATTCCACCCACAAAAACCATCATCATTTTTAACGATATTAACTGCCCCATTTCCTGCTCTACTGGAATTCTGACTGATACAGTGCTGAATTTTGGAATTTCCATGGATGATGTTTTTAAATAAATGGGTTCTTCGACTGTTCTTGTGGAGTTGGCCCCGCAGGGCGGGTTTCGACCTGTTAAGCTGGCTGGAGATTGGTTAGAAACCATTTATGATCAATCAGTTGGCTTCAAGTCTGGCCCCCGGCATGGCTGGCTCCACAAGAACAGTAGAAGAACCTATATGAATGGCAATATGAAATTCGCTGGGCTGGTGACCTTCTTCGGCGCCAAAAGAAACTCCGCCCAGCCAACCTTTCTCCACGAGGAGTTTGGGAAATTATGTGAACTACAAAGTTTCTTGAAGAACCCAATGTTAAATAATTTCCGCTGATTTATCGTGCCAACTAACCGTTCTGAGGAAAAAACCATGGCCACCCTTACCTTCAAAGGCAACCCGATTAACACCAGCGGTGATCTGCCCGCCGTCGGCGATCTGGCGCCTGATTTCAAACTGGTCACCGCCGACCTGAAGGATGTCACGCTGGCCGATTTCGCCGGCAAGAAGAAGTTGCTGAACATCGTACCCAGCCTTGACACCTCGGTGTGCGCGCTGTCCACCCGAAAGTTCAATGAGCACGCCAAGGCTCATCCCGACACCGTGATCCTGGTTATCTCCGCCGATTTGCCGTTCGCCCAGAAACGGTTCTGCGGCGCCGAGGGACTGAGCAATGTCGTCACCCTGTCGCTGATGCGTTCGCGCAAGTTCGCCAAGGACTACGGCATATTGCTGGAAACCGGACCGTTGGCCGGCCTGACCGCCCGCGCCATCGTGGTGCTGGACGAGAATAATGTCGTGCGCCACACCGAACTGGTGCCGGAAATCGCCCAGGAACCGGATTACGGAGCGGCGCTGGCGGCATTAGGGTAAATTATTAATAGGGTGCAACTCTGGCGGAGAGCATGACGATGGATTGGAACCAGGTCTGCGATGATCTCACCCTCAAGGATTTGCCCTATAAAATCGAACTCAACGAATGGGGCCAAATCGTCATGAGTCCCGCCAGCATCCGGCACGTGATTTTTCAGGACCACATTGCCGTTGTTCTTAAATCCCTGTTAAAAACCGGCCGGGTCTTACAGGAATTTCCCGTGACGACTTCGGAAAACGTCAAAGCGCCCGATGTAGTCTGGATTTCCGATAGCCTGCTCGCGCAAGTGCGGGAGCAAACCGCCAGTCCCACCGCCCCGGAACTTTGCATCGAAGTCATGTCGCCCGGCAATACCAAAGCGCAACAATTACGCAAAAAGACGCTGTATCTGGAAGCTGGCGCCAAGGAAGTCTGGATTTGCAGCGAACAGGGAAACATCGAGTTTTACGATGCCAGCGGCAAGCTACAGCAGTCCGTCATTGCTCCATCGTTCCCCAGTCGAATCGAGCCTGACTGAATAACGCCCATGATAGCCAAGCTCCGGATACTTCACCCATGCTGATCTTCGACCAATCCCGTCCTGGCCGGCAGGCTGTCCGTCCCGCCGCCACGCCCGACCACGCTCTGTCCGACCTGCCCGATAACCTGCGTCGCCGCAACGCCGCGCCGCTGCCGGAAGTCTCGGAACTTCAGGCGGTGCGCCATTACACCCGGCTGTCGCAGAAGAACTTTTCCATCGACACCCATTTTTACCCGCTCGGCTCCTGCACCATGAAGTACAACCCGCGGGTCTGTCACCGGCTGGCCTCGCTGCCCGGCTTCCTGGCCCGCCATCCGCTGGCGCCCGAGAATATCAGCCAAGGCTTTCTCGCCTGCCTGTACGACTTGCAGGAGATGCTGCGCGAAGTGACCGGGATGCGGGCGGTGTCGCTGACGCCGATGGCGGGCGCGCAGGGCGAATTCGCCGGCGTGGCGATGATTCGCGCCTATCACGTCGCCCAGGGCGATCACGCCCGCCGCGAAGTGCTGATTCCCGACGCCGCCCACGGCACCAATCCCGCCACCGCCATTATGTGTGGCTTTACGGTCCGGGAAATCCCCACCGACGCCCATGGCGACGTGGACCTGGCCGCTCTGCGCCAGGCAGTCGGGCCGCAAACCGCCGGACTGATGCTGACCAATCCTTCGACCCTGGGTGTGTTTGAGCGCCACATTACCGAAATTGCCGCCATCGTCCACGAGGCCGGCGGGCTGCTCTATTACGACGGCGCCAACCTCAACGCCATTCTCGGCAAGGCGCGACCCGGCGACATGGGTTTCGACGTGATCCACATGAACCTGCACAAGACCTTTGCTACCCCGCACGGCGGCGGCGGACCCGGCGCCGGGCCGGTGGCGGTCAATGCCCGGCTGGAACCGTTCCTGCCGATTCCCATCGTCGGCAAGGATGGCGAGTGTTACCGCTGGCTGAGCGAAGCCGACCGGCCCCAAAGCATCGGCCGGCTGTCGGCGTTCATGGGCAACGCCGGCGTTATCCTGCGCGCCTATATCTACGCCCGGATGCTGGGCCGCGCCGGCATGGGCCGGGTCGCCGAATACGCCACCCTGAATGCCAATTACCTGCTGGCGGAACTGGCCAGGGCCGGTTTCGATCCCGCCTTTCCACAGCGATGGGCCAGCCACGAGTTCATCATCACCCTCAAGCGTCAGGCCAAAACCCTGGGCGTGACGGCGATGGATTTCGCCAAGCGGCTGCTCGATCTCGGTTTCCATGCCCCGACCACCTACTTCCCGCTGCTGGTACCGGAATGTTTGCTGATCGAACCGACCGAAACCGAATGCAAGGAAGAGCTGGATGCCTTCGTTGCCGCCATGGCGCAAATCCAGCAGGAAGCCGAAGCCGACCCCGACTGGCTTAAGGGTGCGCCCCATCACCGGCCAGTACGGCGGCTGGACGAGGTGCGGGCCGCCCGCGACATGGATCTGGCCTGGCGTCCGGACGAGTCCTGACGCGCGATGGCGTTCCAAAACCATAAGGGCTGGCGCCGGCTGGTCAACGCCACCGGCTATTCCTGGGCCGGGTTGAAGGCGGCCTGGCGCAACGAGGAAGCGTTCCGGCAGGAGGCGTTGCTGTGCGCCGCGCTTGCGCCGCTGGCGTTGTGGCTGGGCCATAATGCGGTGGAGCGGTCGCTGTTGATCGGCAGCCTGTTGCTGATCGTGATCGTCGAATTGCTCAACACCGGCATTGAGGCGGCCATTGACCGCATCGGCCCGGAACGGCATGAACTGTCGGGTCGGGCCAAGGACATCGGATCGGCGGCGGTGTTTGTGGCGTTGCTCAACGCTGCCGTGGTGTGGCTGCTGATTTTGTTAATCTGAAGCACGTACCTGTGAGGACCCTCATGGCCATCGACGAAAGACGGCGACAGAAGAAACTCGCCAAGAAAGCCGCGGAACGCAAAGTCAGGCAAGCTGAAAGGAAATCGCTATCAACCGGCAGTTCCGCCACGCTGGCCGCCCGGTTTCCCATCGGCGATTGCCTGACGCCCACCAGCCTGTTTGAAGAGGGCATCGGCCATGTGGTGTTAACCCGCTTGCTGCCCAGCGGCGAGATCGCGGTGGCGGGCTTCCTGGTGGATTCCTACTGCCTCGGGGTCAAAAACGCCCTGTATCGCGTCCTCTCCCCAACGGAGTACGACTATTACCGGCAGCAGATCGAAGCGCAGACGCCCTTGGAGCGTGTCCATCCCAGTTGCCTGCGCAAACTGGTCGAGGGAGCGGTTCAGTATGCCCGGGATCTCGGCTTTCCACCGCACTCGGACTACGCCCGGGCCGCCCAGTTGTTTGGAGACATCGACGCCGCTGCCTGTCCGGTCCGCTATACCTACGGTAAGGACGGCCGGCCGTTCTACGTCAACGGTCCCTACGAAAGCGCCGCGCAATCACGCAAGATCATCGATACCCTGACACGCCGGCTCGGCCCGGACGGCTTTCATTACATGACCGCGCTTGGCGGACCCGAACCCTTTGCCGCCGCGCGGGCGTCCGATCAAGCCGCTCAATTGATCAGTTACGAAATCAGTGACGAACCCTTGGGGGATACCGCCTTCGCGCGGCTGCCCAAGTCGGTCAAGGATGAAGCTGATAAGATCTATTATCTGCTGCGACAAAATCCGCAGGAGGCTCTTTCCCTGCTGTTGCCGCTGATCGAGCGGTACCCCCATGTGCCCCAGCTCTACAACTACCTGCACTCCGCCTATCAACTGCTCCACGATCAGGCGAATGCGCAACGGATCCTCGATGAAATGCTGGAGCGTTTCCCCGATTACCTGTTCGGCCGGCTCGCTTATGCCAGGAATTGCCTGGAACGGGGCGATCTCGACAAAGTATCGGAAATCTTCGAGGGCAAGTTCGACCTCAAGCTGCTTTATCCCGAGCGCGAGCGTTTTCACACTTCCGAGGTGTTGAATTTTGGCGCCATCATGGCCCGGTACTTCCATGACCGGGGGGAGCGCAACCGCGCCGAGATGTACTACAACGTTCTCCAGCAAATCGATCCCAAACACGAAACGACCCGGGTAACCGACCGGTTGCTCCACCCTTCGCCGATCGCGGCCTGGCTGCGCAAGCTGTCACAAAAAAGTTGAATTTCCCCCGGGCGGTGAAAGCGGTCTCTGGCTGGTTCAAACCGGCGGGATGCTGGCTCTACGCTTTGGGAAATGGTGTTGGCCAACCGGCCAACCGTTCCAGATGCAACGCCGGCGCGGCCTGCTCGGGGCCGACGCCATAAGGCGCAACGCCCAGTAGCGGCGCGTTCAGGCGGGATTCCAGGGTTGCCAGATTGGCGGCGAAGCGGGCCATGGCCGGGTCGATCCGGTTGGCGACCCAGCCGGCCAGGGTCAAACCGCGATGGTCAATCGCTTCGGCGGTGAGCAGGGCGTGATTGAGACAGCCCAGCCGCATCCCCACCACCAGCACCACCGGCAAGGCCAGGGCTTGCGCCAAATCCGCTGCGTCATGCCGGTCGTCCAGCGGAACCCGGAACCCACCGACGCCTTCCACCCACACCACCCGCGCCA
>JBATNZ010000041.1:0-1550 GCA_049290615.1 Candidatus Contendibacter sp. | reverse complement strand
CTAACTCCTTGATCTATATGATTGTCGATTTGGGCTTCCAACCGATTTTGGCCCATCCAGCCGGCTGGAGACGGAATCGGCGAAAAATTTTTCTGAAAAATCAATGAGAAATTTTTCGACAGCTTCTTAGCCAAGGAAGGGAATCCTGCGTCGAATCCCGCACCACCAGGCCATCGTCGCGCCGCTCGCGAATCTGCACTTGCGCAATGGGCGCGTCCGCCGGCAGCGTCACCACCCGCCGCGCATCCGGCAAAGATTGAGCGACCATCCCGGCATCCGTACCGGAGTCGCGGCGCAACTGCAACGGCTGCGCCGGCAACTTCCCCGCCGCCCACAACACCGTGCGCCCCAATCGCTCCTGCCAATGATCGTAAGGAATCTCCCAGCCAAAGCGATACTCCGTCACCGGCGCGGCCGGCAACCGCGCCGCCCGGCCCTGCCGCCACGCAAACAACTCCGCCTCGGGATCGCCCGCTTCGACCCGCCGCGCCAGGGGCGCATCGAGGATCAGCGGCTCGTCCAGCGCCACCCGGTCGGGATCGTTCGCCAGCGGCGGGTCCAACCGCCCCCGCTGCTGCACTCCGACCAGCACCAAACCCTTGCCCTGCGCCACCCGCGCCAGCAGATCCTGTTTCAATTCCGCCGGCAACACGTCCGGACTGACCCCGTTGAACAGAAACACCTCATGAGCGCCGCTGTCCAGCAACCGGCGAATCCGGGCGATGCCTTCCTCGCCGCCGTGCCATTGAAAACGTGGCGGTTTCTCCCACCCGCGCGTCCAGTACGCCGCATCCGCCTTAACCTCGAAGCGCTGCATCAACTCCACGATCTCCCGCGCCTGAGTGTTGCGGTAATCGCTGAAGAACAGCACCCGCGTCGTTCCCCCCGCATACGGCTTCGCCCACTTCGTATGCGGCGTCACAAACGTCGTGCGGAGTTCCTGCTCTTGCTCCAGGGTCGGCGCGGCGGCGGCCGGCAGCGCCAGGCACAAGACCAAAAGCGCAAGGGCAACGACCCCGCGCCACACGACGTCAACCCAACGGTTCATCCCAACGCCTCGTCATCAGCAACCGCGCCAGCAGGATCAAAACGAAAAACTGAAGTCCCTGACGCATAAAAACATCCGCGCCGCTCCAGAAAACCGCTGACCGGGATTGATGGGTTAGGGACATGCGCCAGGCTGACGTAGTTAGCGAGGATATTGCGTTTGAGGGACATCAATGCGCCCCCGGCCATGACCCGGCCTATCACGGATCATCAACGTCTTACTCATGAATAATCATTGCATTGTGGCTGATTTCAATGTACCGCGCCGTTCCAAAGGCATTGACCATCGTCGGCAATGCGGCAGCGATTAACCGACTGAGTTCGGCGTTACCGATATTTCCCGTCGCAATCAGCAGTAGCCGTTGCGGTTGGTTCCTCAGAGGCTGTATAAAAACTAACCTATTGATTTTTATAGGGTGGTTTTGGTAAAATAGGGCCAAAATTCGGCGATTATTTTAATTTTTGAAATTCTATTCGAGGTGCTTCATGCCTTGGCCAAAAGA
>JBATNZ010000040.1:0-5041 GCA_049290615.1 Candidatus Contendibacter sp. | reverse complement strand
TACCATCACCGCGACAGGTCGGTTCTGGATAAACCGCTCCAAGACTTCGCCAAACATAGGAATACCTCAAGATATTTAAAAAATTGTGTTATTATACAATAAATTATCAAGGACCTTAAGAGGGCTGGGGGGAAGGATTACTCCTCCATCCGTCCTATCCGCCGCGACTGGCGCCAGACCAGGCTGCCCAGCAGCAGTCCCAGCAGCAGCAGCGCCCACTCCTGCAGGGTGGGGATAGACGCTCCTCCCGCCAGTCCACTGATGATAGCGATAGTCTGAAGAACCTGGGGCGCGGCGTTGTAGTTGGCGTTGCCGGCTTGGTTGGCGGCGATGATGCAGTTGCCAACGGCCACCACGGTGACCGTGTTGCCCACAACGGTGCAAACGCCTGGGGTGGTCGAGGTGAAGGTGACCGGCAACCCGGAACTGGCGGTGGCGCTCACCGTGAACGTACCGCCGGGCGCATAGGTCACTGGCCCCGGATTGGCGCCAAAGGTGATGGTCTGGTTGATCTTACACTCGTTGAACTTGAAGGCGCCGATGCGCAGCCGCCAGCCATCGGGGCTGGTGGTCGGAATCCATTGGTTGACGTACCAGAAAGTGCAGTCGTCCACCGGGTCGACAGACATTGAGGTGTAGTCGCCCCAGCGCTGGGGGCCGGTTTGCGACCCTGTGCCATTGACAATGGTTCCCTCTCCTTGGGGCATGGTCCCCAAGGGGTCGCCAGCCAGGCGGCCAGTGTAACGCACGCCGGGGAAGGTCGCGGCATCGGACACGCTATAACCCAGCGCCATGTTGCCGGCGTTGTCCTGGGCGATCGAGCCCATCCAACGGGAGAGACCATCAGCGGGTGAATAGGTACCTTCCTGGTAGAGCACTGGCGAGCTATTGGGACTGCGGATCTCCCACCAGCGAATGCCGGCTACGTTGGCAGAGGCTTCCACCGACTGGTTGGTCACCAGCGATTGATGCGTGCCGAAGTTGCGGTAGGCCAGGCGCCACATGGGGCGCTGGCGATACGACAGGATATCAATTTTGTTGGCCGTGCCGGGCTGTGGGATACAGGATCGGGCGGTGGGCGCGCATGGAAAGATCGTGTCGTATGCCCCGATCGGAATCGTGTTCGCCAGAACAAAGGTCGAATTGGCCGGGGTAGTAAAGTCCGCAGTGAACTTCCACAGCGTCAGTGCGTCTTGCGGTGCGCCGTATGGTCCGCCATCGTCCATCGAGCCCACGAAAAAATTCGGGGTTCCGGCCGGCGGCAGCGTCGGGCCATCCAGGTCAGAGGGTAACAATCCATCGCCAACATTGTAGAGGGCGTGGCGCCGGGTGCGACCAGGAACGAGAGCATCGTGGGCGTGGGGTTCCCGGCGATCAACTGGGCGCGGTTGATGGCATACGCGCCGATACCGGCGAACGTCACGCCACCCGCGAACTCGCGGGTGCTGATGTAGAGCGCGTCGGACCAGAAGCCATACTTGGGGTAGTCGGGAAAGTTGTTGCCGGTGCTGAAAGCGTAGCGGTAGTACGTGCCGGTGGGGTCGGGCGTGGTCGATATGGCTACGCAGTTGAAGAAGGTGGGACCGGAGGACGTGAACTGCGAGAGCATCCAGCGATCCGAGATCTGGTCGTAGAGGACAATGGGATCGCCGGCGTTGTCGGTCTGGCAATCACCGCCGAACCCAGCCCACAGAGTATTGTTCAGCACCGGACCATAGAGCGAGCCACCGGTCTTGTTGAAGATTTGGAACGACAGGTTGCTCATGACCACGACGTGGTTTGGACCAACGTCGCCGTTTGGATCGGGCGGTGCGACACCAGAGATGTTGCCTGGTCCGTCGAAGCTGACGGTCGGTGCCGGGATCTCGCCCGGACCAGCCTGGGTCTGGACCAATCGGTCTACATCCCGCCGCAGTCCGAACGGTTTGTTGAGATCCTCGCCCGGTAGGCCCTCGCGCCTTTCCTGCGGCGCGCCTGAAGTCGGTGGGATCGGCGGAATGTCGCGCAACGGCGGCGAAATATCGAACTGGATGGCCTGAGTGGCCCCCCGGTAGATGCCGGTGGAGTCGGCGTTGGCGCAGATCAATAGCGCGGGGGCGAGGATCAGGATCGCAATGGCGCCAAGGGTGCGTGCGTAGTTCTTCAAACGCATGGCTTCTCTTTACCTGTGGGCGTAACCCGCCGAGCGCGGGGATAGTGGCGATGGGTTGATGTCTAGTGGTTCAACCCGGCCGAGTTGACAATCAAGCCCCCTTTTCAAGGGGAGTGGCAGGTTAGCGCCGGGGAAATGCGTTCCGCAACCCCATTCAGCGCGTGGCTGTACAGGATAAGATCCCCCTACCCCCTTAACAATGGGCAAGGACAAGTCGTCAATCCAGCCCGGTTGAAACACCAGGAAGAAGAGATCGGGAACCTGGGTCTTGGCGCGGTAGCCCGGCTCAGCAGCGCCCCACTCGCCCGCATACCGGCATCGCCAATTTCATCAATTCAGAGCATCGGCCCGGGTCTCGACGCCTCAATAAAACACCTCCGCCGTGGAGATCTCGCCGATGCGCAGGAAGAACGTCACGCTGCCGCCTGACCCGGCCACCATCGCGCCGCCAGTCGATCCGACGGTGGCGACCACCACCTTTGTCGCAACGGAATTCCTCTACACCGGTAGCAACCCGATTCAAACCGGCGTGGCGACGGGCGTCATCGAGCCGAAACGCGCGGCCGTGATTCGGGGCCGGGTGCTGGACGATGGCGAACGACCGACCGTCGGTTCAGGGCGTGGTCAGTCGCGACAGTGGGGAAATCCGCTTGACCGTTTGCGACGATACCCGGCAGGACACCATCCAGCCCGAGGTGGAAGCCAAAACCGTGGAGGGTGCAACATTTTACAGCGATGAATCATCGGCTTACAACCGGGTTGAGTAACTTCTCAAAAACCCTTGGCACCACGGTACGGTGGATTACCACAGCGCGTAGCGCGTAGGGCGGGTTAGCGAAGCGTAACCCGCCGATTCGTTGATGTCCCTCCGAAGGCGGGTTACGGGCTGGTGCCCTAACCCGCCCTACATTGGGTTACGTTTTGCCTTTTGATCGGGCGGCGAATGGGGCAAAATTGCCGGCATGAAGCTTCCCAACGGGGAACGAGCCGATCTTGGTGTCAAACTCGAAGATTATGTGCTGAATCCGCTACACCGCGAAGGCCAGCATAAAGCGCATGTGTTTGCGTCGGTTCTTGGCATCACCTCGGCCAACGCCCAAGTGCTTCGAAACGCCCTGCTCGATGCGGCGGTATTCTCCGACAACGTAGAGCCAAGAGGCGACAATGGTTTCGGAGCGATCTATGTTCTTCGATTTCCACTCGCTACGGTGCAAGGCGCGGCGACGGTGCTGTCCGCGTGGATCATCCGCCACGGCGAAGACTTTCCCAGGCTAACGACTTGTTATATCGTTTAATTTTATGAATACAAAATTTCATCTGCACGATGTCGTCGCTTTGCTTGAGGATCTACCGGCCAAGCACTTTGAAACCGATCAGCCGTTACTGCTCCGCCGTGGTCAGATCGGTACGATCGTGATGACCTACGACGGAAACGCTTTTGAAGTCGAGTTCGCCGATCCCGATGGACGGACTTATGCCCTGCTCGCCGTCCAGGCCGGTCGGTTGATGCGGTTACGGGATGTGCCCGAATACGCGATGGCCTGATCGCATCGATCCGGGTAGCCCGGTACGGCGGGTGACCCCGGTACGGTGGGCTAACCACCCCGGTACGGCGGATGACCACACCACGGTACCTCGGTACGGCGGGTGACCCCGGTACGGTGGGCTAACCAGACCCCGGTATGGCGGGTGAGCGCGTAGGGCGGGTGAGCGAAGCGTAACCCGCCGATTCGTTGATGTCCCTCCGAAGGCGGGTTACGGGCTGGCGCCCTAACCCGCCCTACATTTGGCTACGTTTTGTCTTTTGATCGGGTGGCGAATGCGGCAAACTTTCCGCTATGCCTCACTACATCCGCGCCTATGTCCCCGGCGGTTCGTACTTTTTCACGGTCGCCCTCCTGGAACGCCACCGTCGTCTGTTGACCGAACATGTTGACGCCTTACGCACCGCCTTTGTTTCCGTGCGGCGTCAACGACCTTTTCACATCGACGCTATCGTTATCCTCCCCGATCATCTTCATTGCCTGTGGACCTTACCGCCGGACGATGTGGATTACTCCACGCGATGGCGGTTGATCAAGGCATCGTTTGCTCGAACTATCGCACCGGGGGAACGGTTGTCGGAACGGCGGCGACAAAAAGGCGAACGCGGCATTTGGCAACGCCGGTTCTGGGAACATGCGATTCGCGATCAACAGGATTTTGAACGCCATTGCGACTACCTCCATTACAATCCGGTCAAACACGGGTACATCACCCGCGTGGCGGATTGGCCCCATTCGAGCTTTCATCGCTTCGTCGAAAACGGTGTCTATCCGCCAGACTGGGCAGGCGATCCCGAAACCATGGAGGCGACCGGCTTCGGGGAATAGCCAGGTAGGGCGGGCACAGGATGTGCCCGGCATCCCCGCTAATCCCCTGAACCCGTCGGGCAACGCTACGCTTTTGCCCGACCTACCGTGAAATTGGCCGATGCGCTACCGCCGTTCGACCACACCTGGCACTACGCGTCACTCCTCCTTGCATTCCAGCTCTTGTCAGACTACGCCGATGGCGTATTATGTATCGCATGGTCATCATCGAGACACCGCTTTTTACCCGAATCATCGGCGAACTGATGAGCGACGATACTTACCGCCAATTGCAGGAGGCCCTCATTCAACGGCCAGAGAAAGGCGATCTGATTCCTGGCAGCGGCGGTCTGTGCAAAGTTCGCTGGAAACTCGAAGGTCAATCAACGCGGTGGTGTACGAATCATCTACTATAGAACTTACGCATTGACAAGCATTGTATAATGTGCCTAGCAAGTTGAACCTTAGCCATGGATGTTTTCGTTGATGAGAGAAATCAGTCGCCCCTCTACAGCCCGTTGTACTTTAGCGACGTATG
>JBATNZ010000039.1:0-2382 GCA_049290615.1 Candidatus Contendibacter sp. | reverse complement strand
AAAAACCACGGCTGGAGAGAAATCAATTCAAAGGTCACCCTCATGTATCGACGGCTAAGCTTCTCAAAGGAATCACCCCAAAGGTAGTGGCTGGGAAGGCAGCCTAAATGACCTTAAAAGGGCTGCTGTCCGCGACCCTAACCTCGTCGCCACCCTCGATCAATTCGCCTACCGCTTTGCCAAGCTGCAAGATGTGATGATCGCTCAGCTATTTCGGAAATTTGCGCTTGACATACTGGCAGAGCCAGCCGACACGATGCCAGTGATCGACATCATCAACCTGCTCGAACGTTATGGCTTCATTCCATCGGCTGCGCGGTGGCAGGAAATTCGACAGATGCGCAACCTGATCGCGCACGAGTATGTCCTAAACCCCGAAGAATTGGTCGCAGTGATGGAGATTGCGTTTGTGATGGTCAAGGAGATGTCCGCGGTCGTCAACCATATTCGCCGCGCCAGCCTGATACCTGACACTTGAGCCCGTAGCCCGTAGCCCGTAGCCCGCAGGCTGGGATGAAGCGATAGCGAAATCCCAGCCTGCCTGGCCTGAGGTCAGAGTATGGTGTGCGACGAATGCGGCGCGGTTCGCGACCGGAACGCGAACGCCGCAATGAACATGCTCCATACAGGACATTGTGTGCTGGCTCTGAAGCGGGCGCAGCGGCGCCGGCAGGGTGACCGGCGGCTCGGTGGCGCAACCGGCCAGCGCGATGATGGTGGCCCCCGCCAAGGCCCGAACGATCCATGGACGTTTTCCGGCGCCCGGCGCCGGAAAGCGAAAGTCCTGGTTAAAAAACTCCTACTGTAAATTTTTCTGTGATCCGAACTACGGGCCGAGCGAGCACAGCGTACATCACTCAGCAAGATCAAGGGGTTCAGTTATGGTCGACGATCTAGCCCGTGCCACGGGCCATCGTCATCACAGGAAGATTTACAGTAGGAAAAAACTGAGTGCATCCGTCTGGCCACCGGCATGAGTTCAGGTTCCAGGTTTAATGCTCGGTTCCCGCCTTGAATACTGCTTCCAGACGGTCCGCCTCCAACATCCGATCTCCCCAGATTTCCAACTGCGCCGGTTCCGCCTGCTCCAGTCGGGATTCCACCCATCCCGGCAGCGGTCCAAACCGGCGGGTCAATAGCCTTCGCAACAATAATACCTGCCCACGGGGAATGCCCTTCTCCATGCCTTTTTCCATGCCTTTTTCCATGCCTTTTTCCATGCCTTTTTCCATGCCTTTTTCCATGCCTTTTTCCATGCCTTTTTCCATGCCTTTTTCCATGCCCCTCTGGGTGGCGATCCGTTCAAAACTACTCACGTAGCGCATTCGCTTTTCCTCCTCGAACTGTTGCATGTCCGCCCATAACTGGTTTTCCAAATTCTCCGGCAAGGTCAGCACCCAATCAATGAACCGGAATAACTCCAGAATCTCCTGCCGGGGGTAGCCGCGCCGGTACAGGCTCCGCACCAGCGCCAGCTTGGCCCGGTAGCGCTCGCCTTCCAATCCCGCTGTCTCTTGCGCCTTCAGGTGCGCCTGGGTCACCACCGCAAACGGGTTGGCATCTCCTTCCAGCTCCGCTTCCCGCCCGCGGTAGTCCAGCAATTTGACCACCGGATAGCGCCACTTGACTTCGCAGCCCCACAAGCCTTGCCGATACGCCGCCGGTCGCCAGCGAACCCGCCCGTCCGTCAACACCGCCAGACTTACTACCTGACGCTGGTAGCGATCCCGCAACCGGGTGTAGTACAGGAACATGCGCTCGGCGAAATGGGCCTCGTACTGTCCTTGCACCTCGACATGCGTCAGCACCCACACCTCGCTGCCGTCCTGCCGCCACACCTTCACCAATTTATCGGCATAGCGCCGTCCCAACGCGGAGTCTCGCACCACCCGCTGCAACTCTTTGTCCAGAAACTCGTAACCGCGTTCCCAAGCGATGCCGGCATGGACCGCCGGAAAGAAAAAAGCCGTGAACGCGGCAAAGTACCGCTCCAGCACTTCTTTCCAGGGAGAGTCGTAATCGGTCATCGCGCCTCCAGCGTGATCCAGCAGGGAGTATCACTCGCTATTTTTTCGTATCTGGCCGACGCTGGTATAAGAGGATGGCTTCCGCCGCGTCTGGCCGCGAAATCTCGATCCGGTCCCGCCGCACCGCCAGCAACTTTTCGCCCCGCGGCAGCAACTCGCCCTCGCGGAACCGCCGGGTCTTGCCCGCCGCCATCTCGATCAGGGCGTAGCGCTGGCCACTGACCTGCACCACCCCGCGCAACCGCCACTCTCCTTCCGCCACCGGCGGGGTGCCCGCGACCGATCCGCCGCCGTTCCCGGCAGATTCCTGACTGGCCACGGCGGCCGGTTGCCGCGCCCGCAGGCGCTCGTAGGC
>JBATNZ010000038.1:0-7713 GCA_049290615.1 Candidatus Contendibacter sp. | reverse complement strand
GGTTGGCCCAGCTCCGCCAACAACTGTGGCCGGGTACTGGCGAAGCTGGCCAAGAACAGCCTACCTTGTGGCGTGTGTGGCGTTGGAATTCCCGGACGGCGCAACGCCGCCCAAACGGCTAATGGAGGAACGCCTCACACTCCAGCAATCATTACGCTACGGGCTTTTCGCTCCCTTGTCAAAAGTTGTTGTTATTAAGAAAAGCTCCCCTCTCCCACAGGGAGAGGGGTTGGGGGTGAGGGTTCATTTTCAACAGCTTAGCCCCCTCACCCCAGCCCTCTCCCGGAGGGAGAGGGAGTTGGTTATGCCGCACTGGCGTCGATAAAGCCCTGTTTCGCCAGACAGTCGAGGCGGGCGAAATAGGCGTCGCGGGCCTCTTCGGCGCGGTTGAACAGGAGCCGTTGCTGGCGCGAGGTCCGGGGATCGTGGCCCCAGTGCAGCAGCACTTGGCGTTCGTCCAGGGAGATTCGGTAGCTGAGTACGGTTTCGCCCTGGCGGCGGGTCAGGGTGCGGGTTTCGGCGCGAATCAATCGGCGGCCATCGGCGGTTTCCCGCGCCTGCTCCAGCGCCGCCTGTTCGCGGGCGTAGCGCAGCCGAAGCGCAATCATGTGCGGGCAGGGGCCTTGCTTCAAGCCCGCGCGGCGAAACTCATGGCAGGTGCAACTCGCCTTGACGCTGCGGCCCTCGCGATCCAGGGTGAACGAGGTTTGGTAGTGGCGATGGGCCTGCCGGTCCTGTACTTCGCCGTCGATGGTGGTGCCTTCCCGGCCGAGATCGTGAATGCGGGTCAGTTGAACCTGATCCTTGGTCGCCAACAGCCGGTGCGCCTGCTCCTCGCGGGCGTCGCGGTAGCGCAACCGATCCAGTTCCAGCGGTTGAGCCAGCAGCGGTCGATGGTGGAACAGGCCGCTGGCGATGTCGTGAACCAAGGTTCCCTTGAGCAGTTCGCCCAACAACGCCGGTCGGATGGTCTGACGCGGTTGACGCAGGGTTTCGCTCAAGACGTCCAGCGTCAGCGGACGCTCGGTCACCTGTTTGACGACACGCTTGGCCAGCACTTCGTCGCCGTTGCCGGGGACCAGCAGATCGAAGGTGGCGATACCGGCCCAGCCGCTATCGGTCCAGCCGCTCAAGGCCAGGGTCAGGCTGGCGGCTTCCAGATCCAGCACGTAAAAGGCCGGCAGGCCGGCACCCAGCAAGTACACATCCACCGCCTTGGCATGGGGTAGCAGCCGGCCGAGCAGGCTCAACCGCTGGCGGCCCCAAGTGCGCACCACATGCGGCAGGTTACCCTGGTAGGGTGATCCGCTGGCGGTCAGCACCCGTTCCCAGGGTTCCAGGACCAGTCGCGGCGCTTGGCCGGGGACCAGTTCGTAACGCAAGGCCCGGGGCGCGGTTTTGGCCTTGCGCAACCGCAGGCTCAGCAGCACGTTGTAAAGATCGACCGGGGCAAGGCGAACCCGGTCGGCGGGCAGGGTCGAGGCGGCTTGCACCTGCCCGAAGGCGCGCAGCCAGCGATAGGGCACGCGCACGGTCTTAGCGTTCCCGGCGGTCGACGGGTAGCCCTGCAGGATGGTGGGCCGATAGAAGCGGATGCCCGCCAGCGCTTCAAGCAGTGGCGGCGTGAAGTTCAGGTGAGAAGTACCCGCCGCGAAATGTTCGGCCTGGTAGGCGTGTCCGGCCTTGAGATGCAGGCGCGCGTAGGTGGATTCATCGCGGGAGAACGCTTCGATGCTGATGCCGTTCCCGTCGACGCTGAATAAAGGGTCCAGCGGTGCCTCTTGCTGGGTTGCCTCGCCGTACTTGGCGGCCAGAAAGGCTTTTTGTGCTTCCCAGACCGCTTGGGTGGCGCGTTTGCCCTTGCGCAACAGGTAGGCCAGATAGTCGGCCCGGTCGCTGGCTTGACGGCGAAGATCGCTCGACAGCACCTCGCCGAGAACCAGCAGACCGTCACGAACCAGATCGGGTCGCCGGATTTCGGCTTTGATTTGGACTTCGGGACGCGCGCCGTCCAGCGGCAAATCCAATAGGTAGGCGTCAATTTCACCGGAAGGGGCGGTGAATTCCCGGTAGCAGTGAATCACTTCGGCGCTAGCCATAGGGCATCGAGACCTTACGCAAGTGTTTTTTTAAGCTTGAAGCTCCGCCGTGCTGGTGCGGCGAGGGCATGATGTCGTGGTTGCAACCCAACGGGGCCGATGGGTAGAACGTGCCGAATCACCAGCCGGGTGTCCTCCACGAGGATGCGATCCACGACCAGTTGTAGCACTTTCTGCTTCACGGCAAAAGTAGGATTCGCCAGCGCCTCGTGAATACTGGCGCAGAACCCCTCCAGCCCCTACGGAAGCGGGAGTTCCTGTTCTCGGGCTTGGCGTTGCTGGCGAAGTTCCCGCAGGCGGTTGGTCAGGACGTGGCCGTGTCCTTCCGCGCGCCGACGGCGGTTCTGCAACTCGGTCAGCGCGATAGCCCCGACCTGGTAAACATCGATCAGCCGCTGCACTTCCCGTTCGAGACCCTGCACTTGGTGGTCGATTCGGATGCGTTCGTGCTCGTCGCCTCGGATACTTCATAACACACCTTTCAAAGCACACCCCACCCCCTTTCCCTCTGTCGAAAACCACCCGGTTTCATGTCGTTGGGGAGTACGAACAACCCCGCCGGATGGCTAGACTGTCCGAAAATTTCATTGGAGTTTTTTCGGACATGTTGATCGACTACCTGCGGGTGTCGTCCGACTCCGACCGGCAGACCACCGACCTGCAGCGCGATGCGTGACTGGCGGCGGGGGTATATAGCGCTCCTATTTGATTTGTGGAATCGCCGCTTCGAACCACCCCGGCGCTACGCGCCACCCCTCCTTATCCAAGGAGGGGAAATTCCACAACCTGTGTAGGAGCGCTATAGTACCGTCTGAAATTCCTGTGTCAGAGGAGGGAGGCCAGCCATGATCGTGCCCGAAAGCGCGTTGGCGTTAGCCCGGATCGCGGACGCGCCGGCGATCGCCCGACTCTCGCGCACGCTGATCGAGGCCGGCTTGCCCTGGTCCTGGATTCCACGGCGCGTCGAAGCGAGCATTCGCCAGCCCGAAACCAACGTGCTGGTGGCGCGCGCCGGAGAACAGATCGCCGGCTTTGGGATCATGCGGTACGGCATGGAAGCGGCGCATTTGGATTTGTTCGCCGTGGACCGCGCTTGGCAGGGGCAGGGGCTGGGGCGCCGCCTGCTGGAGTGGCTTGAACGACCGGCGCGGGTGGCTGGTTTTGCCCGGATCGTCCTGGAGGTACGGGCGGACAACGCCGGCGCGCGCGCCTTTTACGAACGGTTGGGGTATCGGAAGCTGGCGCTGCTGCCCGGCTACTACCAGGGCCGCGAAGCCGCCTTTCGCCTGGGACGCTCGCTGGGGTAGCCGTTCGCCGAGGCCACCGCACCAGACCTGTTTAGACGAGGTTGAAATTCCAGCGGTCCTGGACACGGTCAAGACCCATTTTCCCCACCTGACCGACTGGGAATACCACAACGACGTCGATGACGACTATTTGGGGCTTACCGTGTGGGGGGAGTTCACGCTGCGTCCCGACGAGAGGATGGCGCCCCGGTTCTTTATCATGTTCAGCCTCGGGCAAGACGGTTGGCAATGTGACTTGACCGTGGGGAAACCCGCCTATTTCTGAACGAGCGCCGACGTCGGCGATGCTTATTTGCTGAATACGCTCCCGTGCGCCACCCTGGAAGAGGCGTAACCGTTCATCCCCCTTCCCAGTAACGGCTCAGCAATTCTCATTTTGACGATGGCCCGCTAGAGTAGCCGCCCCCCTTGACTGGAAGTACTTTGATGAGTGTACCGTTTGGTCGCGCCGTTCTGACGTTGGACGACATTACGAAACAAATCCGCCGGACCTTCGAGCAGTTTACCGATCCGCGCCGAGGCAAGAACACCCGTTACACGCTGGTGGACGCCGGGTTGAGCGCCTTCTCGGTATTCTTCATGCAGAGTCCGTCGTTTTTGGACTACCAGCGCAGCCTGGACCAGCGGCTGGGCCAAAACAACGCCCAGACCCTGTTTGGGGTCCATCGGATCCCGTCGGACAATCAGATCCGCCACGTGCTCGACGCCACCGATCCGGGGCAGGTGAAACCGTTGTTTTCCTCTCTGTTTCAGGCGTTAAACCAGGCGGGCGTGGTCGAAACCTACCGTTCGGTGAACCAGACCTTGTTGCTGGCCTTCGATGGCGTGGAGTATTTTTCCTCGCACGCGATCCATTGCCCAAACTGTTCGACCCGGACCCACGCCAATGGCCAGGTGACGTATTTCCATACGGCCTTGACCCCGGTATGGGTGAAACCCGGGGTGGACAAAGTCATCCCGCTGGCACCGGAATTTGTTCAACCGCAGGACGGCGCGGCAAAACAAGACTGCGAACTCAACGCTGCCAAGCGCTGGCTGGCCACCTGGGGCGACGACTATAGTCCTTTCGGGGTCACTCTCCTGGGGGATGACCTGTACTGCCACGAACCGTTTTGTCAGGCGATCCTGGACCAGGGGATGAACTTCATTCTGGTCTGTAAACCCACCTCCCATCCCCTCACCTATGAATGGTTGGACTTTCTCGACCGGGGTGGGGCGGTGCGCACCGTCGTTCGACACCGCTGGACCGGTCGCCGGCACGAAATCGACACCTATCGCTATGCGCAAACCCTCCCTCTCCGCGATGGCGACGCGGCCCTGATGGTCAACTGGTGTGAGCTCACGACCACCGACAAAAATGGCAAGGTACTGTATCATAACACCTTTGTGACCAACCTGGCGATCGATGACCACCAGGTGGCGGAGGTCGTCGCCGCCGGGCGCTGTCGGTGGAAAATCGAAAATGAAAACCACAACACCTTAAAAACCAAAGGCTATCATTTCGAGCATAACTATGGTCATGGGCAGCAGCATCTGGCTTCGCTGTTAGCCACCCTGATCATCCTGGCCTTTCTGGTTCATACGGTGTTGGAGTGGATGGATGACCACTACCGGCTCCTGCGCCAGAAACTGCCCTCCCGTCAGCGGTTGTTTAATGATCTGCGGGCCTTGACCAGTTACTTGTGGTTCGACAGTTGGGACGACTTAATCACCTTCATGCTGCGCAGCTTCGAGCCGGGTCGGGTCGTGCCCGTGCGACTCGAACCCTCGCCCCCTCTTGAACCGGCGCCCCCGTAGTCCAAAACGGGTGAAATCGCCAAAATGAGAATTGCTGCCACCGGGAATTTCCCCTTGACCGGCTGCAAGGTCAAGTTATCAGTCGCGGTCAGTTCCAGCGTGTACCAGTGCGTACCGGCCTGTTTGAGGTATTGCTCGCGGGCGATGTCAAAGTTGTGCGGCAGCCGTTGCAAGCCATCGCGAAAGCCGATCTGACTGAGCGGAACCAGCGCCGCCGTGATACCCAGCAGCACCGCCAGCAGGATCATCTCCCCCTTGCCGCCGACCATGAACCGCCAGTGCCGATTGCCCGGCGTCACCCATCGCACCGGCGAGGGCCAGAACAGATCCACCCCGCGCACGTTGAGCATGTCCAGCCACAGGTGCGACCAGTAGCCGCCCACCACGCAACCCCAGTAGAGGGGCCGGAGCAGCGCGAGCGGGTAGCTCACGGCCGCCAGCGCCACGAGCACCAGGAGGGAATGGGTGAGGGTGCGATGGCCGAAGCGCCGTTCCAGCGGCACCGACACGAACCAAAACAGCCGGCTAATCCGGGCGGGGGGCAGGTCGATGTCGGGCAGCAGGCTGGTGGCGGCGGCCAGCGCCCAACTGATCGCGTCGGGTTTGTAGCCAAACAGGGTCGCGCCGCCCAGGTAGAGGACGGAGGCAAAGGCGAGGTGGGTGCCCAGGGTCAAGCGGTTCTTCCGACGGTCAGAAAGTGGGATGAATCCACCGTAACAGCGATCTTGCCAAACCCGCTAAAAGTTATTACTATTATAATAACATTGGAGGATTCTTCATGGTCAAACTCAAGGTCCGCAAATTTGGCAATTCGCTCGGCGTCGTTTTGCCGAAGGATGTCATCAACCGCCTGCACACGGAAGACGGACAACCCCTGTTCCTGATCGAAGCACCGGACGGTGGCTACCGGCTGACGCCTTACGATCCCGTCTTCGAACGGAAAATGGCAAAAGCCGAAGAGGTCATCGGGCGCTATCGCAACACGTTGCACGTTCTCGCCCAGTGACCGAACCACTGTGGCTCGAAGAGCGGGATGCACTCGCGTTGCATGATCGCCTGCTCGCGCTGCACGGCGGCGCGGCGGGTGTGCGGGACGATGCCTTGCTGCAATCCGCCCTCGCCAGGCCGCGACAGATTGATGCCTATGCGGATGCGCCCGACCTGTTCGATTTGGCGGCGGCCTATACGGCGGGCATCGTGCGCAATCACCCTTTCATCGACGGCAACAAGCGCACCGGCTTTGTCGTCGGTATTTTGTTTCTCGAACTCAATGGCTACCGCTTCACGGCGAGCGAAGCGGATGCAGCCCAGGCCGTTCTGGAACTGGCGGCGGGTACGCTGGATGATGCGGGTTATACGAATTTCCTGCGGGCCAACAGCCAACACGCTGGCTCGTGAATCGCTCCCCTCAATTCGCCTTCCCCGCCCCCCGGAACAGGAACACCCGCAGCGAGATCACCACCGCCGCCAGCATCCCGGCGAAGATATACAACTCGGTGTCGCCGGTGCCGATGGCCAGATAGCGCGCCCCGACCACCGAGGCCAGCGCCACGATCATCACCGGGGTGAAGTCCAGGTATTTGACCCCGGCCGCGTGGCGCATCTCCCGAATCTTGCGCTTGTTCACCAACCGCTCCTTGGCGGAATCGTCCAGCAGGTCGGCGATGGCCTGGGCGTTGCCGCCGGACTGCTTCACCACATGGCCGACGAACAGGGCCGGCGACTCGATCAGCATCCCCTGCCGGGCGATGTAGGTTTGCACGATGTCCCGCGTGGCCTCCGGTGGAAGCGGCGGCACTTCAATCTCGGTCATTTTCCACCACAGCTTGGCGAGATTGGGCTTTTTCTGGCGGGCGCCGCCGATGACCTGGGCGGCGTCGAACACCGCCAGCCAGAACGCCACCAGGGTAGGCGTCAGGTGGGTCAGGTCGTCCACCGCGACGAGGACTTGGCCGGGGTGGTCGTGCAGGGCGGGGATGATGGCGGCGGTCAGGTCCCGCATGCTGAGGCGGTTGACGTTGCGGCGAATCCTGGCCCACTCGATCTGTTCGGGCGGCAGGCTGGGATACGGCTCGGGCAGTTCCAGCGCCGCCGGGTCGAGCAGGCCGACCGCCAGCAGCTTGCGGGCGAGGTCGACGAACTGGGCCTTGGGCTGGTGATCGGCGATGTAAATCACAGTGCGGGTGCGATGGGTCCGCCGCTCGCCGGCGGGCAGTGGCTCCGCGCCCCCTTCGGCCTCGCCGGGTAATTCGTCCACGTCGGCCGTGACCGGCGCGCGTTCGCCGCGCCGCCGTTCCAGCCGTTCGATGACCGCCGCCAGCACCGCTGACTTGCCGACCCCGACCGGACCGGTCAGCAGGACGTGGCGGCCCTTGCGCACTTCCTGGGGTCGGCTCACGAAACGGACAAAATTATACGCTAAGGACTTTAAACCCTTTTTATACAGAGGCTTACAAGACCAACCTGATTCCGGTATCAGGTTGGAGCATACCTTAACCGGGTATCGGCTA
>JBATNZ010000037.1:0-27380 GCA_049290615.1 Candidatus Contendibacter sp. | reverse complement strand
CTCGTCCGGTGGGAAGACCGATTCGGCCGGAAGATACGCGCCCAGCCGTTGGTATAACGCGCCCCACCCGCACTCGCGTCCGGCGCGGGACGCCTTGACCGCGACCCCGCCCACCCACAACACCGCTCCCCTCCCCTGCGGCTCCAGCCGCAGGCCCCGCGCCGCCAGCCGTAGGTGCAGGTCGGCCCACTCGGTCGCCCTCCGCAGGATCGGCGCGCCCTCTTCGCGGGCGATCCGCTCGGCCGACGTCGTTCCGGTGCGCGCTTCCAAATCACCTGCCTTGGATCCCGGTCCAGGTTCCCGTCGGCGCGGCTCGCGGACCAGTTCGCCGACGGCCGACACCCGATAACGTCCGTTCGGTTCGCGCTCCCACCCCTGGACGTGTTCGATCCGGGCGATGGCGCGATGCGCCGCCTCCAGATCGAAACCCCCGTTAGGTTTGATCACCTTCAGGGTATCGGGATGGACGCGATTCACCACCAGATGCAGATGGAGATCGTCGGTATCGGCATGGAGCGCATACAGCGCCTGATGCGCGCGCATCCCGAGTCCATCGAGAAACAGATCGACCGCCGCCTCCACCTGCGCCGTGGTCGGCTGCTCGTCTTCCCGCCAGCTCAACACCCAGTGCTGGATCGGATCCTTGCTGGCGACCGCCTCCTGGGCCAGCGCGATCATTTCGGTCTGTTGACCGGCGCGGGTCTCGCACAGGTGATTGCGCGCCCCGGCATAGACGCATTTCTCCTCGCGTCGCCGGTTTTGCGGGGCGTCGATGTAGTCGATCAATGCGGTCACCCGCGCGGTCTTGCCCCGCGTCGCGCGCGGCTGGGCTTTAATCTTTTTGACGATCATGGCCCAGGCGTTCGATGGCAGCCATAACGGCGCGCAAGACGTTCGCCGCCTGCTGGCGTTGCGCCCCCCCACTTTCGTCGTGCATGTGCTTGAGCAACCCGCCGAGCCGCCGCAGTTCGCGCGCCATCGCCTGGTCGGCCCGGGCGATGATCGGTCGTCCGAAATACCGGCGGCGAACCAATTCCGACACGGACAGGCTCGCCCAGGCGGCATCTTCTTGCAGCCGGGCTTTTTCACCGGGCGTCACCCGCACGCCGATGCGCGCGGTCAGCGGTTCGGTTCCCTTCGCAACTTGGGGCACGGGGTTCTCCTGTAGATTCACGGGCGGCTGTGGTCCGGGCAGGAAAGAGCGACCACCCGCTGGAGGACCGTCTGGATTCCGGAGAATCCCCAGGTGGATAAGCCCCAGGCGAACGGCGCGCGCCGGGCGGCAGGGCGTCCCTTGTTCGACAAGGGCCATCCTGCGCGCCTTGCGAGGACACCCGCCGGGTGAATCCTCCGCTATGTTCGAACGACGGCCAGCACCCCACCCCCGATGATCGACCGTTCGAATCCGCTGACCGCTTGATCGCCACGATCACAACTATTGTTTTTTATTTATTATAAATCTATTTTAATGGCAACGATGACGGTTGGGTAGATTCGATTCACCGGATAGCTGGAGGTCTACCCTGACGATCCCTAATCGTGACCAGATGGCTTGCCGGGTTGCTGGATCGTCGAATCGCTCGCGACCACCAGGTGATCCATGGGAAAACGCGGCCCGGAATACACGCTCGAACAGATCGAACGCATCGCGACGAAACTGGACGCGTTGCCAAAAATCGAGAAAGCCCGCTTCGGGAAACGGGATGCCATCGAACGGCTGTCCAAGTCGATTCTGAATGTGCTGAAGCGCGGTTATTCGATGGACGACATCGCCGACAGCTTGCGCGAGGAAGGGCTAAACCTCACGGCCTCGACGCTGAAAACCTACCTGCATCGAGCGACGGCGAAATCGACCAAGGCCAAACCTGACCCTCCACCGATCCAGCCGTCGAGACCATCGCCCCGCGATGCCCGTTCTCCGGCGAAAACTCCGTTACCCGCGAGTCGGGGGACGTTCGTGCCCCGCGAGGATTCCGACGAAATTTAGGCGTTGGTGCCGACGTCGCGTTAACCCGTCGCGGTGACGCCACGAACCCCTGGTTGAGGACAACGGCATGGCGAAACCGATTTATCTGGTGGGTGGCGGCAAGGGCGGCGTGGGCAAAAGCATGGTGACGATGGCGTTGATGGATTATCTCCAACAGCGGGACCAAACCGTGCTCCTGGTGGAGACGGACACCACCAATCCCGACGTCTGGATGTGCTACCGGGACGAGGTGGAAACGGCCACCCTGGACCTGGACAAAGTGGATGGCTGGATCGCCTTGATCAACCGCTGCGAAAGCCAGCCCGATCATGCCGTGATCGTCAACACGGCCGCCCGCAACAATCACGGCGTGAGCGTTCACGGCGTCACCCTCGACAGTACGCTGGTCGACCTGCAACGCCCGCTGGTGACGTTGTGGGTGATCAACCGCCAGCGCGACAGCCTGGAACTGCTCAAACCGTTCCAGGAGGCCCTGCCGAATGCGGTTGTTCACGTCGTGCGCAATCTCTACTTCGGGGAATCCGCGAAGTTCGAGCTGTACAACCATTCCCGCTTGCGGGAAACCCTCGAACGCGCCGGAGGACGAACGCTCGACTTCCCCGACCTAGCCGACCGGGTCAGCGACGATCTGTTCGGCCAGCGGTTGTCGATCGCCAGAGCCGCCCGCGATCTGCCGCTCGGCAACCGGGCCGAGCTGACGCGCTGGCGCCATGCCTGCGCCCGGATGTTCGCCCACCTTCCCGAGTCCGCCGATGTCCCCGGCCCTGTATGAGGTGCAGGATTTCCGCGACCGGTGGGTGGTGAGTTTCACCCGGCTGCTGGGCCGCCCGCCCAGCGACCGCGAACTCCGGGAACTCGACCGAGTCCGGGATGCGCTCGACCTGCGCGACAACGACGCCCTGTGGCTGATCATCATGGCCTTGCAGTACTTCCGCCGAGATTTGGAGGAATCGGTCACCGCGACCTTGGGCCACCTCAAGCAAGTGGCCGACGCCACGGCGCAAGCGGCCATGGAAAACGCCAGGCGGGAGTTCCAGCGCGATTTTCCGCACGTTCTCCGAGAGGTCGCTCGCGGCGTGACGACGCCGGCGGCGGCCAAGCCGGACTCGCGGCGTGGGGGACAACGATTCCTCGGCATTGGCATCGCGGCGATCTGCCTGGCGCTGGCCCTCTGGGGAGGGGCATGGCTGGCCTACGATCACGGCTGGCGGGCCGGATACCGGGCCGCCTGGAGCCAGGCCCAGATGCACAAACCGGGACCTCATCCCTGATGCGGTCCGATCCGTTGCCTTCAAGCCATCGAGCGGCTCCAGAACACCGTCCCAGGCCCCGTTCGCTGGGGGGTCCGGGGGATACGGGGATTCCGGATATTACTGCCATCCTCCCCCATGAAATATTCTTATCTTCAATCCTTATACATTTTCCACGCATGGGGGAGAAACAATCCCCGGAATCCCCGTATCCCCCGTGGACGGGATCTTCTTCACCTGCCAGTAAAAGATTTTGGCGTCGGTATTCATGCCGGCCTTGTCGAGCCGTAGCCCGTCGACGACCCGGCCCTGATACTTGCCCAGCCAGCGCCCCAGTCTTTGCGCGTCCACCCTTTCGGGGTCGCGCGGGCTGGCAGCGACTTCGAGCAACGCGGCGCGAAGGTGGAGGTGCTCCGCCCCGCCGGCTTGCTGGGTCACTTCGGCGGCGGTCACGCACCGGTCGCCCAAAGTGGCGTGCCAAAGATTCAGGATGGTGCGCAAGTGGATCGTGACCGTATCGGCGGCTTCCAGCCGGGCGCGGGTCGCGTTTGGGTCGGGCATGCCCAGCCAGACCAGGGCCGAGCGCACCAAGTCCGACCAGTCCTCAAAGCTCCCGTAGGGTTCGATATCCTGCTTCGGCTTCCCGGCGACGATGTAGGCGCGCAGGAGGGTGAGCGCGGCGGCCAGCAGGCGCGCGCGGCGCCGGACGATGTATTCCTTCACATTCAGCGAGAATTTACGGGTATCGGGTCGCTCGACGCCGGGATCGATGCGACACAGCAGCATGCGGCGCACCATATCGCCTCTGGGTCTCAGATTGTTCCCGGTCGCAAACATGGCGACGCGGGCGGGCAGGTTGAAGACCTGGCTCTGGCCGAGCACGCGGATGGCGATGGTGGTCTCGGTCAACGCGCTGCAGAGCAGATTGCCATGCAGATCACGCTCGATGTTGTCGACGTTGAGCAGCGAGACGCCCTGCAACAACAGCGCGCCCAGCCGCTTTTCATCCTCGGTTTCATCCTTGCCCTGCGAGATGGCCGGCGCAACGCGGCCGGTAGCGATGAGGGCGATGGAATTGACGATCAATCCCTTGCCCGACCCCATCACGGGCGCGTCGAAGGCAAACAGAGGAGCGGTGCGCAGGCTGCGGCGGACGACCGCCGTCAAAATGGCCGCGATGACCACGGCCAGATCGACATCGCCCTCGGCGAAAGGGAACTCGCCGTAGGGATACTTCAGGGTCTCCAACGCGGCTCGCGCGTCTTCCCGGGTTGGGTGCTCGATCGGCAGGACCGGCTCGCCCCGGTAGTCGACATACAGTCCGGAGGCCGGGTCATAACCGGAGGCCAGGAGCAGGGAGCCATCCTCCCGCAAGGTAGGGCATTCGACGATGCCGGTCAGCACCGGAACGCGCCAGTCGCCCGGCAGAGCCAGATAGGTGTCGGCGACGCGCAGGGGGGGGTCCACGACGACCCAGTCCTTCCGGCGGCCGTCGTATTGTTCCCAGGTCGCCGCCTTGGCCAGAGCCCAGCAGAGCCAGTAGCGGTCTGCTGGTTGCAAGACCAGCGCGCCCGCGGGCAGTTGGGCGCCGCCGCCGGTCTCGGGCGCGTCGAGGGTGATCGGGCGGACCAGCATCCCAGCTCGTTGGTACACCGGCAGGCCGGAAAAGATCAGCTCGTTCTCGGCTTGCCGAGTGGTCGCGGGCAGTTTGCCAGAGACGACCCGGACCCGCCCAATGCGCCGCGCGGCGGCGCCGATTTGGTCCTTGACTCGCTCCTCGCCGTTCGGCCAGGTCGCCAGATCGGCAAAGGTTGCCGGCGCGGGGTCCATCGCCGCCAGTCGTTGCCGATCGCGCGCCTCGAGCGCCTGCTGGGCCTCCTCAAGAGCCTCTCTGGCGATCCCGTTTGAGTTGACCTGGGCACCCGCGTCAAGGGCGGTCCGTTCGATTTCCGCCGGGCTGGGGTGCAGGAAATCAGGCGCGACCAGCGCCGCGCCACCGATCAGCGCATGGTAGGCGCCGCGCGCCTGATCGTGACGTGGCTTTGTAGCGGCGGTTACCGCTGGGGCGCAGACCAGAACGCGCAACCTGGGATGGTGCTGGCGCAGAGTTTGGGTTGCGCTATAAAGCTGCTGATCAGCAGCGGCGATGACGGTCATTCCGGTGATGCGGTGGACGACGTCCGCGTCCCGCGGGTTGTCGGTCACGCAGACGATAGCGCGCGGATCGAGGACGCCATAAAGGGCTGGCTCCTTGACCGTCGAGCCAGCGGCGGGCACCCGCGCGACCGGCGCGGCGGCTGCATCGCGGACCGGGGTGGTGTCGGTCTGTTTCCGTGTCATTCCCAGGAGGGCGGCGGCGGCTTTGACCGCAATCCGATGATCGCCCCCGTGCTCCAGGGTCGCATACAACGAGAAGGCGTCATGCGCGTGTCCGTTGTTCAACGGGTCAGCACCGTGGTGGCTATACACCCGCCCATCGGGCAGTTGGGTAATGCCCGGCATGCCGCTGGAACTGCCGGGTGCGATCCAGCGCGGGCCGTGTTTCCGATAGCCATGCCGCTCCAGGATCGCCGCGCAATCGTGCGCCTGGTTGAAGGCGTCGATCACCCCCGATCGCGCGTGGCCGGCGGCCGGAGCGGCGCTACAGGGGCGTTGCGCAGTCTGCCGGGGCACCTGAGCGGCCAGCGCCGCGAGCTGGGTTTCGGTGACCGTTTCCAGCGCCGCTGGCGCGCTCAGGATACGGGCGATGCGGTGCGGCCGCTCTGGCGTAGCGTCGCCCTTCATCACCAGGGTGCCGTAAATCTTGCTGATGCGAGCGGCGTTGCCGACGCCGGTATCGACCGTAACGGGCTGGGTTTGCCCCTGGGCGTCGTCAAACCGGGCGGCTAGCGCCTTGAGGCAGGCCTCCACCAGGACCTTGCTCGCCGGGTTGTTGGGCAGGTCGATCCGGTACAGCAAATGGGCTCCATTACCGCTGTCGCCGACCAGGGGCGCCGGCCAGCCCTGGATCGTCAGCCAAGCCTGGATGGCCCGCGCTTTCGCAATCGCCGCGTCGTGCTCGGCGACGTTGCTGCTGATGCCTGCCGGCCGCCTCGGATCCAGGTCGATCAGCAACGTCCGGCGGCGGATGATCTCCGCATCGCTGGTGGTGTGCCGTGCCTTGAAAATCGCCTTGTTGTTGGCGCGCGCCAGCAGCGCCGGGTCCGTGGGGTTGATGGTGAGGTAAAGACCGGGCGCTTTGCCACTCCAGCAGGCAATCGCCAATGCCGCCTTGTCGGGATTGGCGAAGTAGCCGGATACGGTCGCCTGAAACGGGCTGTTGCGCCGCTCGCGGGCCTGCGGGGCACGGACCTCGAATACCTCGCCGGGCTGGATCAGCAGGGCCAGGGTTTGCTGAATGTGTTCGACAGCGCTGAGCGCGGCTGGTCTATCAGTACTGGGGGCAGCGGTCGTGGTCATGGGAGGCCGCTCGCGCTCACGCCCACAATCCCGGCGTGCCTACTGGTAATGTCTGGCTGCTACTGTCGAAGCTGCGGCCCGACGGCGCCAGACGCCTCCGCCGGACCATCGGTGGGAAACGTCAAAGTGGTTTTCAGCAGCGCGTCGGCGTGGTGCAACAGATTATCGAAGTAGTACTGATACTGCTGCAGCCGCCAGATTTCGCCTTGGACCTGGTTCGCCAACGCGGCAAGATGATGCCGGTGGTGGACGATCTCGCGGGTGACAAACTGCTTCCGCCAGAACTGGACCTGGATCAGTCCTTGCTCGATGCGGGAAACCGTGATGGTGGGATCGCCGTTGGGCGATGCTTGCAGCCGCTGATACAAAGTAGCCGGGGTCACCGGCTCGCCGCGAGCTTCCAGGTACTCTACCGTTTCCAGAACGTCCATCGCCACGCGGAAATGAAGGTCTGGATCGGACGCCGAAATCTTCGTGCGGTGATCGGCCATGACGCGCACCTCCAAGTCAGTATGCGACTTTGTTCCATCTTTATCCCGTCGCCACGGGGTTGCCAAGGGGCTGACGGCAAATGAAGAATCCTCCTACACTGTTTTAGGAATATTCCTACCTCTTGTCGCTGGGTGGCCGGGCGCATGATCGCCGTGATGCTGGTCGATGACCAGGAACTGATTCGCATCGGGTTAAAAGCGGTGCTGTCCCACGATCCGGAAATCGAGGTTGTCGCCGACCTGGATAATGGCTTGGACGCGATCCGCCAGGCGCGCGCCGGGCGACCGGACGTGGCCGTCGTCGATGTCGATATGCCCGAGTTGAGTGGGGTGGAAGTGACGGCGCGCCTGCTGGCCTTGCCGCATCCCCCACGCGTGATCGTGCTCTCCGTCTTGACCCAGCCACCCTGGCCGCAACGCCTGCGGGCAGCGGGCGCGCGAGGTTACGTCGCCAAGGAACGGGCGTCCACCGACATCCGCGAAGCGATTCATGCCGTTCATCAGGGCCGGCTGTATTTTTCTCCCACCCTCGTGGACGGCTTGGAGGCGGCGGGATTAGGTCCCGGCAGCGATCCCCTGGTTGCTTTGAGCAATCGCGAACTGGAGATTTTTACTTTGCTGGTCAAGGGACACGCACCGGAAGACTTGGCGCGATTGCTCCATGTGAGTCCCAAGACGATCTACAGCCATCGAGATCGGATTCGCAACAAACTCGGGGTTAGAAACGATGTCGAAATGACGCATTTGGCTATCCGTTATCGGCTGTTGAAGGAAACGATGCTCTGATCGTTTCGGTGCGATGACGAACGGTCGTTCAGCCGTGGGTTACCAACGCGATGAGACTCAACAAGGTGTTGAATGCCACCCAGACTCTCGCCGCCTCCGGCGACGATCCAGCCGTCGCCGAGGATTTGGTCAAGCGGTTTCTGGCCATCCTGGCCGCCGCGCGCGCCGACTTGAACCCCCCGGAGGTCCTGCGGGATACGGAGCGATTTCGAACCCGCGTTCACCACTTATGTTCGGGCGGCATCTATCTCGGCTTCGAGCGGGTTGGGACCGCCGCGCGAACCCTGGAATCCCGCCTCATCAACCACGCGCCTCCGGAGGAGATTGCAGCGGCATTGGCGGAACTCAACGAGGCGATCCAGGCCGCCCTGGAGCCAGGCGAGGCCGCGTTGCTCGCCTGGCTGGCGCACGGCGCCAACACATCGACTCACTAACACAAAGACTCATTGACTCATTGACTCATTGACTCATGGTCCAAATCAACGTGGTCTGGCGCGAGACACCAACGTATCCATGGTCTTTCCACCACGAGGAGGCGGTCGCTCGGCGATGGGAAATCATCGAGCGACTGGCGGTGCTGCAAGACAAAGAATGTGAACGGCATTGACGGCGAAATGGACGGCAACGGCATCGTGAATTCGCCCGGTCAGGTAGTACGCGACCCCATAACCGAGGCCCGCGACGGTCGCCAATAGCATGAACGCGCCGCCACCGCCCATATGAACCCCACCGAATAGCAGGGACGCAACGATAATCCCCAACGGCGCGGCCTGTGACCACCCCCGGTCGGCGAACCCTCGAATCAGCGCGGTCTGCACGATCCCGCGAAAGAAGCTTTCTTCCAGCACACACGCGAACACCAGATTGTCGGCAAGCTGGTAGGCCAGAACCGGCAGCGATCCCAAGGCCCACCCCGGCCGCGCGAAACCCAGCGCCAGCGCCAGGAAGACCAGCACCATCACGGTGATGACCAAAATCAGGGCGAATGTCAGTCGGGGCCGGTCGCGGCCGAACCACCCAGACGGGGGTGCCACCGGCGTCATGATCAGCAGCGGCACCAGCCCCAGCAGGATCAGCTTTTCGGGAGAAAACCCAACGACCGGCGGGTTCCCCGCTCCCGAAGCTTCGAACACCGGCACGGGGGCGAACCCTGGCAACAGCCGAAATCCCAGGGCCAGCACGACCAGCACATACAACACCCAGCCCACGGCCTGCCAGACCGGCTGGTGAACCCACTTGAGCGACGCGGCCAGGCCTGCGGCGAGCGCCAGAATCGGGAACGCCACCGGCGCGATCCCACCTTGGACGACCACCAAGACCAGTGCCCCACCGAGCGCGCCAGCGCCGGCGAGCAGGGCGACCCGTTGACCGGCGATCCAGCCCGTCCAGTACAGCCAGCCACCACCGAACAACAGGATCAATAGCATCATCGCGGACTCAGGCGGCGGGAGTCACCATGACGGGCGTATCCAACCCCACCAGCGTTTCGTAAACCGCGTTGATCAGTTCCTCTTCGCTGAGAGGCTTGACAAGCACACCGTTCGCGCCCGCCGCCATCGCCCGATCGTGGGTCGGTCGGTCCGCGCTGGCGGTAAACGCCAGAATGGGCAGGCCAGCGCCGGCGGGTAGGGCGCGGATGGCCTGGATGGCGGCGATACCATCGGTTCCTGGCATCTGAATATCCATCAGGATCAGTCGCAGGTCCGAACAGACCGCTTTTCGCGTCGCCTCGTCGCCGTCGCTGGCCTCCAAAACCCGCAAGCCGTGCCGGCGCAGTTGGCCGGTCATAATGTCGCGGTTGATTTCAAAGTCTTCGACCACCAGCACGGTTCTGCCGGTGAGAAAGTGTCGCCGCCGTCGATGATGAGGGATAGTTTTCTCTTCCAATCGTATGTTGGCGAGCAGGGGGCTCAGTTCGGCGTACCACGCCGCACGGGTGATGGCCGCATGGAGCACAAGGCTAATACCATTTTGGCCCAGCGCGGCTTGCGCCGGCGGCAGAGGACCTGTTTCCAGGCTGATAATGTGTTGCGCCCAGTCATGCCAACGCTCGATCTGTCCAGACCGGGTCTGGGCGGGCAGGGTGGATAGATTTTGCGCCACGAGCACGTCGTAACCGATGGCGGGAGGAGACCGGGCGTTCAATATTGCCACCGGACCCGGCTGTTCCGTCACCGCCATGCCCAGGCTTTCCAGGCGGCAGCGCACCGACTCGCGGAAACTGGGGCGATTGTCGACCACCAGGGCGCGCCGCTTCCTCAGCATACCGAGGGGGAACCGAACCGCGCGGGGCTCGGGATCGGTTCGGTCGAACGGCAGAGTCGCCGTGAAGGTCGTGCCTTGCCCCAGATGGCTTTCGACACCGATGTGGCCGTTGAGGACATCGCAATAACCCTTGACGATGGACAATCCTAAGCCAGTGCCGCCGTAGCGCCGATTGAGCGCGCCGTCCACTTGTTCGAACGGCGCGAATATCGCCGACCTCTGGTCGGCGGGAATGCCACAACCGGTATCTTGAACCTGCAGGCGGATTGGGGCCGGACCATCGGATGGGCTGGACGGCGCGCTCAGCCGAATACAGACGCCGCCTGCTTCCGTGAATTTCACCGCGTTGGCGATCAGATTGGCCACGATCGCGCGAAACGCGCGGCTGTCGCTCCAGATGGTGGCTGGCCAGCGCGGCTCGACGATGACATCCAGATACAGGCGCTGCCGGGTCGCCAGCGGCGCGACGGTCTCGACCACCCGCTCGATCTCGGCCCAGAGATCCAGTGGTTCGAAATGGGGAGTGTATTTGCCGCGCTCCAACTGAGTGAAGTCGAGAATGTCACTGATGGTGTCGTACAGCGTCCGCACCGCCCCCAGCAGCGTCTGAATCGTCCGTTCCTCGTCGGGACCGTGAGCGGTGTGCAGCAACTGTTCCGCCAGCCCCTGGATCGAGTACAACGGGGTGCGCATTTCGTGCGAGACCTTGGCCAGGAACAGGCTTTTAGCCTGACTGGCCTGTTCGGCGTTTTGGGTTTGCACCCGCAGGCGGGCCAACACCTGGTCGTACTCCCCGCGCACCTTGGCGAGTTCGTTTTCAAGTCGGGCCTGCTCGCCCGCGATGGTCTCGGCCAGCAGATTCACCCCATCCTGCAGGATGCCGATTTCGTTGACTTCGGTTCGGGGCAACCGCACCGTCAGTTCGCCGCCTTTGATTCGCTCGATGGCGCGCGCGGTCTGCCGGAGGGAACGGGCCAGCCGGTAACCGGTCCAGCAGGCCAGGATGAGTCCGGCCACGAAGGTGATCGAGACCAGTCCGATGTTCCGTAAAAAAAGCTGGGCCTGTTCGATCTGCACGGGCGCCGTGGCGAGTTCCAGTTCGACCGCGCCCAGGTAACGCTTCTCCAGGGAAGTCGAGCTCGGCAGCGTCAATGGTTCCAGATAGACGGGGGCCGCGAAATGCTGTCGGTCGGTGGGGAACGCGTTCGGAGCCAGCAGGGAATCCCCGTCCAGCAGTCCCGGTTCCGGGACCGCTGGGCTGGAGTTGGTGTACAAAACCCGCCGATCCTTGCCGAGAACCGTGACCCGCTTAACCTCGGTGCCCAGCACCGTGGCGGCTGGCTTCACCATGGCTTGAATCAGGGCGGGAATCTGCTCGGTGGCGCCCGCGAGCAACGGATATTCGAGGTTGGCGGCCAGTTGAGCGGCCAGCAAGGTTCCCTGACGGTGCAAGGTCTGCTGGCCCTGCGCCACGTTGTCCCGATACGCCAGCACCACCAGGATCAAGATGACGATCAGCGTCGGGGCAATCACCACGATCAGAATCTGGGCGCGAATCGAGAGATGGTGGTAAATCTTACTGAGCATGGGCGTTCCATGTGGCTGGAATCACGATGGAAAGGACGCCGGCCACGGTCGGGTTGACGACCACTCGGGTGGCCTCTGGATACGCCGGGGCGGGAACCGCGCCGCGCGCCAGACGTTGGGCGACTGCCATGATCTGCGCGGGCAGGCGGTCGAGGTCGGGAACGGCCGCCGCCAGCACGCCCGCGCGCACGTAGCCGGCGGTGGGACCCCCAAAGGTGGGTACCATCTGGCGAATGGTCATCAACAGAATCGGTTTCAGGGACCAGGCGTTAATGAGCTGAAGGTCGGGGAGCAATAGCACGGCGTCGAGCGCGCCGATGCGGTTGCGCAACGCCCGAACGGCCTCTTCGTCGTTGGCGGCGGCGATTTCCTCCAATTTGAACCGCAACCGCTGCGCTTCCGCGCGCAGGCCGGATAACCCGGCCTGCCGCGGAGACACCAACACGCCCACGGTGATGGCCTTGGGCAACAGCTCCCGAATCAACCGCAGGTTCGCCACCGGGTCCGCTGCCTGGTAGATGGCGGTACGAGCCGGCCCCCGGCTCTGATCGAGCAGCGGTTGGAGCTGCGCATCCGGCACCAGCACCATCAGCAGGGGAATGGAGCAGATTTTCTCCGCCGCCCGCGCGGCGTCCTCGGCCACGGCCACCACGACGTCGACCTGTTGGCACAGATCGGCCAGGGTGGGGGATTCCGTTCGCATTAAGGCTTGAATGGCCGCTCGCGGCGGTGATAACTTCCGTTGCGATGGAGCCGATTTCAGCCAGACGATCAATCCCACCAGACGGGTTCCCTGGGCCTCGACCGCCTCGAGCGCCAACAGGTCGGCGCCGGCTGACCACTGTCGCTGTCGCGCCAGGAACTCACGGTGGTCGGGTGAATCGCCGCTGGCGACGAATAACAGCGCGGCGGAACGGGCCTGGGCGCAGAGCATCATCAGAATCAGGGCCAGAAGTCCGCAACCCATCGTGGCAAGGCGCGTCTTCAAGAGGACTAATGGTCCAGGGTAAACCGGAGGAACACGCTTCGATCCCACTCGCGGCTCGGCAGGTAATCGCTGACCGGCCCCAGCAGATTGGCGCCGATTAACTCGGCGGTGACCGGGGTGGAGCCGAGTTTGAACCGCTTGGCCAGCCGGGCGCCCAACTGATGATAGCCGTCGATCGGCTGATCCCGATACCACTGCATCCCGGACTGGTAATCGTAGTTCAAACTCGCCTGCCAGCCCTTGCCGAACTCCTGGCTGATCAGCAGCCCCAGTCCGTGGCGCGGCGCGCTGTCTTCATAGCCGGCGTCGAAGCGGGTCCCCGCGGCGTCGATGGTGGTCAGGGCGTAGCTGGCGAACAGCCGGGTACCTGACGGGTTGCTCCAATCCCATTGCGCCTCCAACCCGCGAACCATGATCGGGTTGTCGTTGGCGAAATCCAGGACCAGATGGCCCGGCAGCATGGTTGGGAGATCGGGGGCGGGCCGGTAGAACGTCCCGATGTAATCCGAGTAGCGCTCCTGAAAGAGACGAAAATCCAGGCTGGCGGACCGCGAAGGCTGCCAGTGGTAGCCCAGTTCGATGGAGCGGTTGATTTCCGGGTTCAGTCCGCCGCTGGCGTAGGCGCCGTAGATCGTCAGCGGCACGTTCAGGCCGCGAATGATGGCTCGACCGTTGTTCTCGTAGAGGGTCGGCTGACGCGAACCGGTGGAGTAAGCGACCCGCAGGGTCTGTTGGTCGTCCCAATGATAGTGAACCGAGATCCGGGGCAGGAACAGCCACGCGGCCGACAGCGAGGAATATTCCAGCATGGCGCCCGCGTTCAGAATCCAGGCGGGATTGATCCGGTATTCGCCGTGGCCCGCCAGCCAGGACACCTCGTTGCTCAGCGTGGCGTCGGTATCGAAGTAAAACGGCGACCGGACCCTTTCCTGGTAATAGCCGAATCCAGCCCTGGCGCGCCACGCATCGGAGAAACGCCGGATGTACTGGACGTCGGCTTCGTAGCGCTCCTCCTGGATGTCGTAATCGAATTGCAAGTTCACGCCGGGAAGGAGCTGGTCGTTGCGAAATCCCCGATCGCCGTAATGGAAGACGTTGTGCGACAGGGTCAGCGTCCATTCGTCGTTCCGGGTTCCGGGTTGCCGCCATTGGAGACTCTGGAAGTTATCGGTGACCGGGAAATCCCGCGCGGGCGCCGGAAAAGTCGGCTCGGGATCCTGAATCCCGTACTCGCCCCGTGCGAACCCGGCTTGCAGTTTCAATTCGCCGCCGGCATCAAACGGCAGTTCGCCCAGGAACGACACGCTGGTGTTGCGCCGGTCGTCGTAGACGCCGGGATAGCCGCTATCCCCCACGCTCGACCCGGACAGAGTGTAGTCCATGGCTCCTACCCGTCCGCCGTAGCGCAGGAACCCATCCGCAATGCCATCGCTGCCACCCGCGATTTGGGTCGAAAGACCCGGGTACTCAGCCGGGCTGCCGGTCTGGATGTTGATCACCGCCTGCAGGGCGTTGGACCCGTAGGCCGCAGCGGCGGGGCCGCGAACGACCTCGATGCGCTCGATGTTCTCCAGCGGAATGGGCAGGTTGTTCCACTCGATCACCCCGCGCGAGTACTGAAAAATCCGCTGTCCGTTCAACAGCAGCAGCATCCGCCGCGCGTACTCGTCGGATAAACCGTGGTAGGTGGCGGTCGGCAAGCTATTGTTCTTGTAACCGACCTGGAGACCCGGCACCAATCGAAGGACATCGACTAACCGCCGGGCCCCGGAGGCTTCGATCATCGCCCGGTCGATGATGGTGACGGTGCTCGGCGCCTCATCGAGGCGCTGGGGCAGCCGCGATGGAGTCAGCACCTGCGGGAGATCGCTAGCCGAGTCGCTATCCGCCGCCCGTGCGGCTTGAACATCCGCGACGAACATGCCCGTAGCACCCCAAAGAACAGCCATGGAAGTAATGAGGTCGGTTTTCATGACGACAACCTTCTGGGTTGGTGATAGGGATCCACGCCTGATCAGCGCCGTGGGCGGATTGGCCCACGAACCCGGGCGGTAGCCCGTTCTCTTTCCCTCCCTCTCGTTCTTTTACACCGGTTTTAATCCTGGTCTGGAACCCACGAACCTTCCTGGAAGAGGTCGACGATTCCTCGCGCCGCCGCTTCCCGTGCGATCATCTGCTCGTATTCGTGAAGTCCTGTCGTGAAACGAGTCAACAACAACCGCTGTACGGCCCCGATGAGCCGGGAGACCGGCAGGGAAGGGCGCCCGCGTTGCGTCCAGCGGTAACCGGACGTCCGCTCCCGGCCGAGTAGCGCGGCCAGGCGGGTGTACGGAACCGTTTGACCCGTCACCTGATTCAGTAAACCTAGCAACTCCTCGGGTGTCGGTTCGCGGGGCGCCAACTCCGGGAAGCGGTCGTAGAGGCGGATGGCGAGCGCGACTGTGGGGCTCGGGATCGGTTGATCCCCCCGCTTTTTCCACACTGACCAGGTCGACTGGGAAATCCCGAGCAGCGCGCAACATTCGGCAGGCGTCCGGTTCAACCGGGCCGCCAACAGGTTGAGATCCTGGCCCAACACCGGGCGATCAGAAGGAATGGCAGACATCGGCATGGGGAAACGGTCCGGTTGAGTTGTTTTAAGTTTATTTTATAACCATAGTTTTTTATGATTTACACTAATTTTAGCTTGATAACGATCCTATTAGAATTATTATAAGACCATCTGCTTTCTCGAGGTCTATCGGATGGCTCCCACCCGCCTGGATATTCCCCTGGTCGGCGTTTTTCAGGATCGCTTGCTGACGGTCGAGCGTTATGCCGCTGCGTTGCGGTTCCTGGGCCTGAAGCCTGGCGATGTCGTCGTGATGCGGCTGGATCCCGCGGCGCCCGAAGCGATCCGGGTGCAACGGGCTTGCTGGCGCGTGGGCGCGACGGTCGCACTGTGGACGGAGGAATCCTGTGCTTCCCCTCCGCTCGATGCGCTCTTGGCGCTCGCCAGCCCTATGCTGCTGATCGGTCAGTGGGGACGGGATGAAGACTTGGATGCCCTGGGTGAGCGACTCGATGTCGAATACGTGTTGACCGTCGGGCCTGAAGGCGAGGGAAGCCTGGACGATTTCGCGGTTATTGCGGAGCCTCGATTCGGACGCGCTTCAAGCCATCACATCCATCCGGCCTTGCTGATCTGGATCAAAATGCACGGTGGTGGACAATGGCGACGATTGACCTTTGATAAACGGGTGGTTGCCGGGATCGCTGTTGCGGACTTTGCCGAAATACCAGGTTTCCCGCTGTAGCGTGCTCTTATCACTGCTTAACGGAATTATCTGCTTGCCTTCATTGGTGGTCCTGGCGCTGGACGCATGATCGGGGTTGCCGGTGTTCTGTCTTTTCTTTAAAAAACACACGAGTCTCGCGCGTACGCGCGCGTGTGTTGAATATATATTGAATATATATGAGAACCGACGAACTCTGAAAAAATGATTTATTTTCAAAATCTTACATGGATTTTTCAGAAAAAAATTTTTGTCAAAATACTCACTTTCTTTTGTCAAAATACTCACTTTCTTTTGTCAAAATACTCACCCCTGCCACCAATATGCTGGTTTTCTTTTGTCAAAATACTCACTTCTCTCGCCAATAACTGGGTTCCTTTTGTCAAAATACTCATTTCAGCAACCAGGCCCCAGTGAGGTTCATGCGCCGCGCCGGCCCGGTCTGTTAGGAATGGCGAACATGCTTTTCCATTGCGCCATGCGCTCCCGGAGCCCACACTCGATAAGCCGTGATTTTTGTCACAATACCTACTTCAGTTGTGAAATGGTTATCTATCGATTTTTAAAGTATTAATTTTACTTGTAAAAACATGGAACGACCTCTCCGTGTTCGTTAACACGAACATCCCATCGCTGTAGATTTGCGTGATAGACATGCGTCCGGTGTTTTTATTGTCAAACCGCACCTATCTATGATTTGAAGTGTTACGCCGGTTTTTTGTCAAAATACTCACTACTTGCCAAGATATCTGCTTGTTTGGGTGAGTTGTTGCGCCAGGATGGGAAACCGCCTGAATTATGATCGGAATTTTGGTCGGCGGTCTCACCGGCTGATCTTGCGGGAGGATTATTGGACGTCCAATAATTCGGCACGGTGTCTTGCCCCAGCG
Source organism: Candidatus Contendibacter sp. (assembly GCA_049290615.1). Taxonomy (GTDB): domain Bacteria; phylum Pseudomonadota; class Gammaproteobacteria; order Competibacterales; family Competibacteraceae; genus Contendibacter. The sequence continues at coordinate 10,402 of JBATNZ010000037.1, read as the reverse complement.
CAAGGCCATCACCTGGTATGCCAAGACGAATTATTGGACGTCCAATAATTCGGCACGGTGCTTCTGGTTCCAGGGGCTATTTCGCTGGCTGCCTGACGAACGTCCGGGTGTAAGCTTTTGTATGATGGAAAACCAGATTTTCTATATATATGGTATTTTTGTTATAAAATACACAATATATAGTGTAATCAGCAATTTCATCACAAGATTTTTACAGTTGGAAGAATAGCGCGCGTTCCATGGCCCGGCGCCCGTATCCCGGATCAACCGGGATTTTGTTGCCGCCACTGTTCGAAGGACGGTACCTGGTGCTGCTGAACCAACATCTGATCGACCCGCATCCGTACCAGAAATCGCGCCCCGATCCCTTTGGCTTCATCGCCTAACGTCTGGCGAACCTGTTCCTCAAGAGCCGCTAGCGCCTTGGCGCCCATCGCCTGGCGGAGGCGCAGCAATTCCGCCCGATAAAATTGCTGATAGCGGTCCTGGATCTGGCGTTCCCGCCGCTCGTTGGCTTGCGCCGTTTCCCGTTCGTGGTGCTGCCGCTCCTGGGCGCACCGTGCCTCAAACGCCGCCGTGAACTGCCGAATGCCGCCGAAACTCCGGATGTCGAATCCCGTCTTTCTTGCTTCGGCCAGGGCAAAATCCACCCAGGCTTGCAGTTCCTCGAAGGGGTGTTTTTCCAGTAACGCCGCCGCGAACGCGGTTTCCTTGTTCGAGAAGATCGCTTCGTCCACGGAGTCCGTTTGATAGAGCCGCCGGTAGAAGTAGGCCACCAGTTCCATCGGCCGCTGGATGGTCTGCTCGTCCAAAGTTTTGCGAACCAGCATCGGCGGTTGCTGGTGGGGAGCGTAGAACTTGTGATAATCCTCGAAAAAGCCGTTCCCCGGCGAAAAGGAAAGGTTGAAGCCGGTTTTGTCCGCGTTCTTCCTGATCTCCCACGACCGGATCAGGCCGCACTGCCTGAGAGCCTGAAAGTGTCGCCCCAACTGGTTGCTCACGATGAGCGATTTGTAACGCTCCGGTTTGATGTCGCCCAGCCACGTTCGGCAGATGGCGGCGTAATCTTTGGTAAACGTGATGTCCGGCGATGGATTTTTGCTATAGAGGTTGGAAAAATGAAAAAACAGTCGCTTGAACAGCGCCGCGCTGATCGGTTCCAGGCCGGCCATCCGGGCGAAGTTGAGGCAAAAGCTGTAGCGACTGTTAAGCGACTTGATGATGGCCGGATGCAGATGGAATACGCACTGCTGAATCTTTTCTCCCCGGCCGGAGAACAGGCAGGAGTCCACGATGTAGAAGGTGATGACCTGCCAGTCCTTGTTGCCCTTGTCAAAAAAGGAACACCAGACCTTGGTGGAATTCAGTTGCATCGCGGCCCGAAACAGGTTTTGGGACTGCCAGCCGCCGAACGAAGTATGGCCACACAACTCCATCAGTTCCCGTTTGCTGAACGACACATGTTCGGGCGCCGGATAACCATAGTCGGTCAGCTTTTTCATGATGGCTTGCAGCAGCTTGTAAGCCAACACCGATGGGTAACCGTAAGTGGGATGCGGTTCGATGGTAATCGGTTGATCCACGATAGAACCCGCCTGCTTGAGCTTCTCGATGAAAATTTGGCGGTCCCGTCGCTTCGCCGCTGCCTTGGGGTCGAGACAAAAGTAAAAGCCCTCCACCCGCAACAAATTGATCTCGTGAAAGAGTTGGTCTTCTTCCAGCGGGAGCAATTGGCCCGGCTCGTCGCTCTGACTGAGGTCGAGTTCCGTGTTCTCTTGGACGGGTTGAAGGGAAGTATTGTTGGGCATGGGGGAGATGGGATGGCGGCGTCAACGTTCGTAATCGGTATCGTCGGTTTCGACATCCGGCGATTCGGGCGTCATGCCGGCTACAATGGCGTTTAAACGCTCGCACAGCGTCGTCAGCGCGTTGTAGTCGTCGGCGGGCATCCGGGCGGCTGGGGCGTCGAGGCGCTCCAAAACCTTTGTAAGCCGCTTACATGCCTTGATTACGTCGATGGTTGAGGAGGGCGGCGACTCGCTCTGCTTTAGGGCGGAACGCTCCGCCCTGGCAGCTTTGACGTTGGCAATCCGGCCGTCCTTAATCGCGGCCCACAACCGCAGTTGCTCCGCTTCGCTCTTCATGGCCGCGATTTCCACTAGCAGCGATTTGCTGGAGCGCGGCGCGGCGCGATACTCGGTCTTGATCGTCTCGGGAAGATTCAAAAGACCCAGCACCTGGCTGACAGCCGCCTGGGATTTCCCGAGCACTTGCCCCAACTGTTCCTGAGTGTAGCGATGGCGGTCCATCATCCGCGCCAGGGCCTCGGCCTCCTCAAGCGGGTTTAAATCCTCCCGCTGGATGTTCTCGATCAGCGCGATCTCTTCAGCGTCGCCCGTCGTCACGATGGCCGGAATCGTGGGTCGCCCCAACCGCTCGAACGCCCGAAACCGCCGCTCGCCGGCCACTAGCAAATAGGTTCCGTCGTCCAGGCGTTTGACGGTGATCGGCTGGATGAGGCCGTGCCGCTCGATGGAGGCCGCCAGTTCGATCAGGCTCTCTTCGCTGAAGGTCTTGCGCGGCTGGTCCGGGTTGGGATGGAGGTCGCGCAGGTCGATTTCCACGATCCTGGGTTGGTCAGCAGCCGTCTCGAAGCGGGTTTTGGGCGAGTTCATGGTCGTCGAAAGAGCGGCTGACAACGGCTGCTCAGGTCATGGATGGTTTGGACCGCGGCTTCTCGGTGGCCACGAGCGGGTCAGCATCCTTCCCGGTTTGGATACCCGTCGTCCTCGCTCGTGGGCTGACAGACCGTGCGGTTTCCGGCATGGCTTCCGCGTTCCCAGCATCGATCATCGGGAACATCGAGGGCACTTCCGGGGCCTGCCGTATCAGGCGGTTTAGTCGCTCTTCGTCTTCTTGCTGCCGCTTGATCCGTCGGTAGGTCAGATATACCCGGAACATCTCGCGAAATAGCTCGCTCTTGGTGCGACGCTCTTCTTCCGCCATGCGGTCTAATTCCTCGGCCATCGTCGGTGGAACGGAGAAGCCCACCATCCGCGAAATTCGTGTCGTCACCGCTAACCCTCTTACTGATGATCAATGATAAACAAAGATAAGCATTTTGCCTCAATTCTACCGAAACTGGAGCACGCTTGCCGAGAGAGATCGCTTGCTCTTGAGTCCATGAGTATGTGAGTATATGAGTATATTTACTGATACTCACGGGAACGGGCATGACGGTGATCGCGGTATTGAACGAAAAAGGCGGGGTGGGCAAGACCACCATCGCCACTAACCTTACCCGGGGCTTTCAACTGGCGGGTGAATCGGTGATCCTGATCGACAGCGACCCCCAGGGCAGCGCCCGCGACTGGTACGCCGCCGCCGGTGAAGACAATCCGCTCCCGCCGGTGGTCGGCATGGACCGGCCGCCGCTGTTCAAAAACCTCAAGAGCGTCACCCAGGGCTTCGCCTGGGCGATCATCGATGGGTCGCCGGGCATCGAGGAACTGGCCGTGGCCGCCCTCAAGGTGGCCGACCGGGTGCTGATCCCGGTACAACCTTCGCCTTATGACATCTGGGCCGCCGAATCCCTGGTGGAGCTGGTCAAAACCCGTCAGGACATCACCGACGGGAAACTCAAGGCGGCATTCCTGGTGTCGCGGCAGATCGTGGGCACCAAACTCGCCGGCGAGATCCGCGCGGCCCTGGAGGGCTACGGCCTGCCCATCTTTAGTGCTTATACCAGCCAGCGGGTGATTTACGCCAACAGCGCCGCTCAGGGTTCCACAGTGCTGGACGCCGAACCGCAGGGGGCGGCGGCGGAGGAAATCCGGACTCTCGTCCAGGAGATTCGGACATGGCGTTGAAAGCGGGCCGACCGACAGGAAGAACCTCCGAGCATATCGACCGGGTGCGGCAGCAACTGGCCGTGGAAGATGGCGAGGCGCGGCTGAACGTGCGGATGCCAAAATCGGAATATCGACGCCTGCGGCGATTCGCCCTGGATGCCGACATGAGCGTTTCAGATGTGGTTCGCGTTGCCTTAAAGCAATATATGAGCAAACTCGCCGATGAGTCGGTAAGTCAGTGAGTCAGTGAGTTTACAAGTCAGTGAGTCGGTAAGTCAGTGAGTCGATAAGTCAGTGAGTCGATAAGTCAATGGGTCGGGAAGGAAAGAGTGTGAGTGGAGCCAGCGAGATCTATCATCAGGACTTTCATGCCTGGGCGATGCGCAATGCCGAACTGGTCCGTCAGGGGCGTTTGGCCGAGATCGATGCGGAACACGTCGCCGAGGAGCTTGAGAGTATGGGGAAGGGCCAACAGCGCGCGCTGGGTCGTCGGCTGACGGTACTGCTGGCGCATTTGCTGAAATGGTGCCACCAACCCGGCGGACGCGGCGCCAGTTGGCGCAACACGATCACCCTCCAGCGCATCGAACTGGAGGAACTGCTGGAGGAAAACCCCAGCCTGCGCCCCACGCTGCCTGCCGTGTTGCCCGGCACCTATCGGAAAGCCCGTTTGTGGGCCGCCAACGAAACCCAGTTGGACGTGGGAACTTTCCCGACGGCTTGCCCCTTCGGGCTGGAAGAAATGCTGGATGAGGATTTCTGGCCGGACTGACCGACGTGCGGTAAGGAGGAAGTATGGCGCTTGACGTGGTGGATCATGCACTGCTGGGCATAGCTCAGCGCCAGCACGAGCAGTTTCTGAAGCAGTTGCACGACGGGGAACTGAGCGAACTGCGCGAGCGGTTGGCGACCAAGACGGCGGCCAACGAGGGTCATCTGGCGATTCTCAAGGCTTTGGTGGATGCTTACGAGCGAGGAGATCGCGCTACGGTTGACGATATCCTGGGTAATTACGAGCGCCGCCGGCAGATTTATCGGATGGCGTATGCGCCAATTTACCAGTCAATGAAATCTTAACGGCCAGGATCGTTTTGGTCTGTCCTTGAACTTACCGGCTGCACGGACGCCGCTGTGCCCAGCCGCTTCAAATCAGGTACCTGGCTTACCCGCCAGCGCTGGATTCCCCCTTCCACCGTCTTCACCCCCACGCGCAGGGCGCCTTCCGACCGGTGGCCCAGTTCTGCGGTGTCCAGCGCTTGCTCCAACGCGCCGCCGAGCCAGCGCAAGGCGGCATCCGGCAGGCGGTGAATCAGGCCAAAGCATTTCAGGGTGAGGTCTACCGCCACCAACACGAACACCACCAGCAGGCCGGTGACCACCACCGGGCCGGTGACGTTGCCGCTGGCGGCATTGATCGCCGCCACGATAAACAACCCGTTGACCAGTTGCAGCAGGTAATAGCTGACGATCGTCGCGGCCAGCAGGCCGAACACCATCAGCGCCGGCCGCAGCAGCAGCGCCAGCAGCAGCAGGTAGCCGTTCAGGGTTTCGGCGGTGAATCCCTTGCCGTTGCGCAGGTGCCAGATCGCCCACAGAGGCGCCGCCAGCAGGGCCTCGAACACCAGCAACACCCAGTGCAGCGCCCCCACGGTCCAGATGATGAACGGCACCAGTGGAAGATAAATCGCCGCCATCAGGGCGAAAGCGAGGAGGGCGAGAGCGATCATGCCGACGATCAGGCCGGCCAGCGACAGAGTCCCGCCCGTTTTGCCGTCGAACTGGCCCAGGAGATCCGTGATCCCGCCGACGACCGTCGCCAGCTTGCCGGCGGGCATGATCTGCACGAGCGCGGTGGCGCCGACCAGCGTCAGCACGGCCGCCAGCAGGGCATGGCCTAGGCTGGCCAGGGCGAACAGCGGATGCACCGTGCCGAACAGGTGATGCTGGATCCAGTCCAGGGTCCAGCGCAGGAAGCCGCGTGAGGCATCGTCCAGCCGGCTGTTGTTCGGATCGCCCTTGAGCAGACCGGCGTCCCGGTCGGTTTCCGCCTCGGCGAGTAGCGCGGTCAGGCGGTCGAGGGTATGGCGGTAGGTTTCCACGTCCTCCAGCGGCAGTTTGTCCCAGGCGCGGATGGGGTAGGGCTCCGGCACGTTCAAGGCCAGCTTGTTCTGGTATTCGCCGAGCGCCGCCAGCCGGTAAAACCAACTGCCCGCCGAGAGCCAGCCCTCGTCCTTGGCGGTCGCCGTGAACTCGGTGAAAGCGCGCTGGCCGGCCAAGTTCACGGCCGTCAGAATCTCCGCTTGCAGGTGCTGCACGTAGTGTTCGGCGGCGGCATCGATCAGGCTGAGGCACTGACGGTGGGTCAGCCGGCCGGTGGGATCGGTCACGCACTCGGTCAGGGTGCCCTGACCTCGGACGATGCGTTCGGCCAGCGGCTTCAGTTCCTCGCGCAGGCGGAGCGCCGTCCGCTCGTGCGCGGCCATCAGCGTGACGGCCAGCGCCTCGCGCACGTCGTCGGCGAACCCGAACAACCGCGTCACCCAGTGCAGGAAGCCGTCGAGCGCGTCGAGACCTGTGGCGCCCTGCACGGGTTCGATACCTTGATGCGGTTCGCGGATGACGAATCCGCCGCAAGCCGCCTCGCCCATGCCGGTTACCGACCAGCGTCCGCCCCGTTCCTGGTAGTGCCCCAGTTCGCCGGCGCGACTGACATAACGGACCTCGTAACGCGCGGTTCCCCGCGCCGGCAGGGCCGTCACCACCTGCTCGCAGACGTGGGAAGCCAGCATCGCCACGGCCAGTTGCCGCGCCTGGGGCGGGGGCGGCGGCGCGAAAAGGGTGGTCTTGGTGAACTGATCAATCGCCGTCGACCAGACGGCATCGGCCAAGCCGACCCCGCTCAGCGTGACCCACAACACGATCACCTGAATGAAGCTGTAACCATTGACCAGCGGGATCAGCATCGACGCCGACAGGGCGATCCGAATCGGGGTCCAGGTGGTGGAGCGGTCCTGGCCGAGGGCCTCGCCCTCGTGCGCGGTGTCGAGCAGCGCCGCGACCAGCTTGACGAACACGACGATCCCCAGCAGGAACAACAGAAAACCGTTGAACAGCGAGAACATCTCGCCGAACGGGCCGGCATCGCTGGCGCTTAGGCTGTCGGTCAAGCGAACCCGGCTGACCACCGACCCCAGAATGCCTTCCAGCAAATGAATGCTGATGTCGCCGCCGGTGGGCTGGAGGTTCTGGTTCGGATCGAAGGCATAGGCCAGTTCGGGCGGCGGGGGGACCGCCTGGGCGTGCGCGGGGTAGACCGGCGCGAACAGCGTCATCAGCAACAAGACCGCCGGCAGGATCGCCAGGCGAACCACGGATTCAACGGTCGGCTGACTCATGGGGAGCGCTCCGTTCCGAAGGAATGACGGCCCGCCAGTCGGGCGGCCACCAGTGCAGAGGATGGGTCAGGAAAATGCGCGGCGGGTCCGCTGGTCGGTGGCGCAGCGTCCAACAGCGGTAGGCTGGATGCAGCGCCAGTCCCAGCAGGGTCGCCGCCGAGCCGAGACTGGCTAGGGCGCCGCCTAAATCACCGAGCAGTAACCGGTGTAGCAGTACGGCCGCGCTGACGCCGCCCGCGCCCAGCAGCGCCCGCGCCATCCACGCCTGCCGCCAGTAACGTTTCATCGAGTCGCTGGCGCGGTCGTCGTCGCGCGCATCGCCTTCGACCGATGGCGTGGTGGGCGTGGGATTCGGCGGCATTTCGGTGACTGCGACGATCAACTGGTCGATCTGGGATCGCGAGCGGTGGATCGTTCCGGTGAGACCGCCGAAGAGATCCTCGCGATAGCGGCGCAGGCGTCGGCTGAGAAAATCACGCAAGCGGGATGCTCCGAGGGGGATAGCCTTTTTAATATTTGTTTATTATTCTATTAAAAGCAATATAAACCAGTCGGAGGCGTCGGTGAAGCGCGAACATCGCCTGATCCCGTGGCGCGATAGCGTCCGCGGACGCCTCGCCCTGCTGGTGGCCGTCGTGGGGTTGATGGTGACGCCAATGGCGCGCGCGGCTTGTGATGGCTGCGTGGTCGCCGCCATCCACGAACTGAAAGCGGAAATGGTCCGGCAGTTCGCCGAGTTGAAAAACCATCTGTCCGCCGAAATCAAAACGCTCCGGCAATCGGGCGCCCAAGTCGAAAAAGACTCGCTGCGGGCGCAGCAGGACATCGGCTTCATGTTGCCGACCGGCGGCTGCGAATCCGCCACCGCGGCGGCGGGGGCTGGCCCGGCGCGCGACCGGACGGAAGCCTACCTGCGGGCGTTCAATCACCTGCGCCGCCCCGAGAAAACCGGCACTGCGGCGGGCAAGGCGATGGTAGAGGTTCACTTGGCGGACTATTGCGCCCCGGAAGACATTGGGGTGCGCGGTTGTACCCAGGCCAGCGCCCGGCCGAACGCACCGTTTCTAGCGGAAACCCTGCTGTCGGGTTCCGGGGTCGGATCGGCGCCCGACTCGACTCGACCTAACAGCTACCTGCCCGAAGTGTTGAGTTTCAATCCGGATCGGGTGCTGGACGCCCGGCGGTTCATCGACAACCTGGTCGATCCGTATCCGCTGGACGATTTGCCCAAGGACCTGCAAGGCACGCCGCAAGGGATGGCGTTCTGGATGCGCAAGAAAGTGTACGAGGGCCAGTTGTCGGTGGCTCGCTACGCGCTGAACCACGCGCTGGCGTTGCGCGTGCCCTCGGCCGCCCTGCGGGGCTGGCTGGAGCGGGTCTGGCAGGAATCAAAAGCCGACGAGCATCTCGCCACGTTGCGGGCCCAGCTCCCGGAGCAGATTTCCTACGCCGAGCTGCTCAAGACCGAGGTAGACCGGCGCTACGCATCGCCGTCCTGGTACGCCGGCATCGCCGGCAGTCCCGAAGCCGCCGTGTTGCGGGAGTTGGCCTACATGGCGGCGCTCCAGCTCAACCTGACGTATCTGCGTTTCCGCCAGGGCGAACGGCTGGAACTGCTGCTGGCCGAGCAGGTAGCCTCCGGCGCGGACGCCCACCGGCGCGGCCCGCTGCTGGCGGAACTGGCGGCCGCCAACCGACTGGTCAACCCCGGCTCGACTGGCGCGACCGGTAACTCCGCACCCGCCGCGGCCACGCCACCGTCGTCCGATTCGCCAACGCCGTAGGCGCCGCCGCCATCCTATCCACCTTTTTTTCGATATGGAGAATAACCGTGATGCACTCAACTCTCGAACGGATGAAAACGCGCACGCAAGTCCTGGCGCTGCCGCCGCCGGAGCTACGGGTCCACCCCGCCGACGAGGACGACGACCGGCCCAGCGGCGATCCCGAGGCTGAAGCCCGCCACGACCGGGCCAGCGGCATGGCCGCCGGACCGCGGGACGCCACCGCGACCGCAGGTGCCTAGCGGAACCGGACGATGAGCGGCAACGACCGATCCCACGATCCCTTCGAGTGGTTGTGGATGACCGGGCTGGCGCTGGGCGTCGGCTGGGTGGCGTGGCAGGTCCTGGGCGATGATCTGATCGCCCTGACCCTGCGCCTCAAACTAGCCGAACTCGACCTCCTGCACCGGCTCGGGGCCGGCGATGCCGGGAGCCAAGCCTTGGCGGACGCCGTGCGCAACGCCCTGACGGCGCCGGCGCCGGTGTCGGTCGCGCTATGGGGCAGCTTGCTGGACCAGGTGGGCCGCGCGTGGCGGTGGCTGGTGGTGATGGGGCTGGGCGCGGTGGGCGTATGGCTGGTGGCGTTGCATCCGGCGGAGCGGTTTCGTCGCCGCTTCGAACTGCGCGGGCTGGCCGAAGCGATGGGCGAGCAGTGGCCGTATGCCCTGCACGCCCTGCGCCGGGGGAACATCGGTCTCCCGCTCGACCACCCGCGTTGGGGCATGGCGCTGACGGAGTGGGCGTTCGTGGAACGGTTCGACCTGCTGGACGATCCGGCGGCCGAAGCCCCGGAATCGCACCGCGAGCGAACCTGGAAGACGCTGGCTCGCCAGTTGGGTGAACCCTGGCGTGGTCCGGACGCGCTGCCGCTCCACGCCCAGGCTTTGGCTGGCCTGTTCGCGCTGCGCGGCGTCGCGTTCGTCGCGGCCGACGAGCGAACCGCCGCCGGCCTCGACCGGCAGACCGACGCCGGGCTGCGCGAGCTGGCCTGGCAGGCGGCGCGGCGGAAGGACAACGACCATCGGCCGGCGGCGGCCGATTATCGACGGGTGATCCAGGCGACCCGGCCCCACCTCGACCACGCCGCCGTCCAGGGCGTGATCGGCCAACACGGCTATACCCATACCGTGCTGATGCGCTTGTTGGACGAGGCGCGCCGGGGTGGCGTGCTCCCGCCGGCCCTGTTCACCTGGCTCAAGGGGGTGGACCGTCCGCTGTGGTATGCCCTGACCTCGCTGGGCCGCCGGGCGCCATTCGTCGAGGGGTTGGGAGCTTGCGCGCATTACGTGGCCGAGCGACGGATGGGGGGCGCGCTGAACAGCCCGGCGGTGGCGGGCGCGGTGGAGGCGCTGGCCGCCGCCCTCACCCGCGC